>JALWBK010000085.1 GCA_027037155.1 bacterium
AAGGCACTCTCTTCAAAGTGTGAGATAATAGCTTTACCGGAGATGTGGCTCACCGGCTTCATCCCCACAGAGGAGAAAATCAACGCATCAAAAGATTTTATCAAAAAGGTAATGGAACTTTCAAAAAATCATGATGCTTTAATTATACCCGGTTCCTTTCCAGTCAAAGAAGGCCCTCACATTTACAACACCGCCTTCGCCATTCATAAAGGAGAAATTATCCATATCAGAAAGAAATTTTACCTGTTCTCTCCTATGGGAGAAACAAAGTACTTCTCCACCGGAAGCTATCCGGAGACCTTTGAGTTTAAAGGATTAAGGATTGCCATAGTCATCTGTTACGAGCTAAGGTTTCCAGATATATTCCTTAACCTCATGCTCAAGAACACACCCGATATCGTCTTAGTAATAGCCCAATGGCCATCAAAGAGGAAATACCATTGGATAACCCTTTTACAGGGAAGGGCCATTGAAGGTCAGTACTTTGTGGCTGGGGTAAACGTAACAAAGCCTACAGGAAAGCTCTCTTTTACTGGCGACTCAAGGACCTTCAGTCCTTTAGGAAATCCTCTGCTTGAAGCCGGCGAAGAAGAAGGGGTATTCGTCTGTGAACTGGACATTAAGGAGATACTGAATTACAGAAGGAGCATTCCCGTACTTGAAGATATAAAAAGAGCACAAAGAGATGGGGATTTTTGACTTCTTCAAGCCGAAAAAGAGTCTCGGAATAGGCATAGACATAGGAAGCAGTGCCATTAAGGTCGCTATCACCTCTCCACAAAAGGAGGGGGCTTACAAGATAGAGGATATACTGATAGAGCCTCTGCCACCAGCAGTTGTAGAAAAGGGCGACATCAAAGATGAAAAGGAGGTACTAAAACATCTCAAGTCAATCAAAAAAAAACTGCCCTCAGGCTATATCACCTACGCCTTCTCCCCTTATAAAACAACGCTTTTTTCCTTTCAGGTCATAAAAGAGGTCAAAGACGTTGAAGAGTTGATAGAAAAAGAGCTGACCCACAGGATACCCCTTCCTCTCTACGAACTTTCTGTAGATTACACCGTGTCTGAGCTTCCCAACAAGAACAAGGTGATAACA
This sequence comes from bacterium, assembly GCA_027037155.1. Lineage (GTDB taxonomy): Bacteria > Thermosulfidibacterota > Thermosulfidibacteria > Thermosulfidibacterales > Thermosulfidibacteraceae > Thermosulfidibacter. The sequence continues at coordinate 1,100 of JALWBK010000085.1, forward strand.
GTGGTAGTGGGCAAACAAAAGGCTATAGACAGTACCGTCAACTTACTGGAGGACGCAGGGATCAATATAGACTCAGTAACCAGCACCTATACCGCCATTGCCAACACAGCCATGCTGTGCTATCCAGGCCTCACAGAGGATGAAGGCGGGCTCATTGTGGATTTTGGACACACCATGAGCCCATGCGTATGCATCAACCAAGGTATCATAACCCATGGAGGATGCATAGAGGCTGGAACCAGACTTATGGAGAGCTTCCTTCAAGAGGCCCTCTCTTTAAAAAGCCTGGAAGAGGCGAAAGAACAGATGATCAAAGGCAAAATACCCACCACTTTGGCAGACCAAGCAATAATCAGATACCTTGACCGCGTGATCCCAGAACTTGACGCATACGCTACCATGTGTCAGGGGGAATCTCCCATACCCTGCAAGGAATTTAATCTCATTGGAAGCGGTGGAGGAGCCACCGTCAGGGATCTACTTCAACAGATAGGTATGAGACTATCAGAGCCCTTTATGATCAAGCTCTTAGACGCGAGAAAGGGCTTTTTGTTATCCAAAGACGTTGAACTGAAACTACAGAACCTTGGAGCTTTAAGATTCACGATAGCATTAGGGGCGAGTCTGATATGAAACCGGTAATCCTCTTTGCGCCTCAGGGTATGCTTGGATACGGATATCCCATTGAATCCTTCAAAAGGGCCATATCTATGGAACCCGACATGATAGGAGTTGATGCAGGTTCAACCGACGCAGGACCCTACAGGTTGGGCTCAGGCAAACCCACTGTCTCTGAACAGGCGGTAACGAAAGATCTAACCCCCATGGTGGAAGCGGCCCTATCGCTAAAGATACCTCTTATTATTGGCTCTGCTGGAGGAGCAGGGGCAAAGCCCCATGTGGAGTGGACATTCAACATCCTTGAAAGAGTTGTTAAATCCACAGGTAAGAAGGCAAGGATTGCAGTTATCTACTCAGACGTAAACAGAAAGTGGCTCTCCTCTAAACTGCACAAAGGAAATGTAAAACCCCTTGGTCCCGTAGCTTCCCTAACAAATAGCGAGATTAGAAGTGCCCGCAACATCGTAGCTGTAATGGGCATTTCCCCTTACATAGAAGCCTTAGAGAACGGAGCCGACATAATCCTTGCGGGACGCTCCAACGACCCAGCCATATTCGCCTCTTTTGCTATATGGAAAGGGATAAAGAAAAGTCTTGCTTTTCACGCAGGAAAGATACTGGAGTGCGGAGCTATAGCCGCCGTTCCTGGAACCGCCTCGGACGGTAGCATCGCTTACCTTTTTGAAGACCACTTTGTGGTAGAGCCTTCCAATCCAGCAAGAGTATGCACCACCCTGTCGGTAGCTGCCCACTCCCTGTACGAAAAGGAACACCCCTACATGATAGCCGGACCTGAAGGGATCCTTTACATGAAAGATACAAGATTCACCCAGAAAGACAAAAGAAGCGTCATAGTTGAGGGAACGCAATTCTTAAATGCAGAAGAAACCTGGATAAAATTGGAAGGGGCCAAAAGTGTTGGCTTTAGAAGCATCTTCATAGCCTTCATTAAAGACCCAATAATGCTTCAGACCAAAAGCGAGTGGATCACCCAAACGAAAGAGGCGGTCTTAAACTACTTCGGAGAAGACGTAAGGCTCGTTTTCCATCTCAAAGGCGGCGAAAACGGAGCAACGCTTCTGGTAGAAGCAATAGCCCAGACTCAAGAGGAAGCACAGGCGGTATGTTCTTGGACCCGCTCATACCTCATGCACATCCATTACACGGGAAGAAAGGCCACCTCAGGGAACCTTGCCATTCCCTTTTCACCCTCCGATATCCCCATGGGTGAGGTGTACGAGTTCAACATACATCATTTGGTGAAGATTGAGGAAAACGAAAGCATTTTTGACATTGATTTTACCCTGGTATGAGTCCAGACATCACTATTGACACCTCATAAGCCTTGAACTATGATTTCTCACACCAGATAAACCAATTTTTAGGAGGTTTTGTTATGAAGAAGATGACTGAGAGATTTCTAAGAGAGGCCTTTGCCGGTGAAAGCCAGGCCCACATGAAGTACATCTTGTACGCAAAAAAGGCTGAGGAAGAAGGATTCAAAAACGTGGCAAGACTTTTCAGAGCCATAGCCTTTGCCGAAGAGATCCACGCCTTTCACCATTTCAGAGTTTTAGGACAGCTTGGCTCCACTGCCGATAATCTGCAGGACGCCATTAACGGTGAAAACTTTGAGATAGAGGAGATGTACCCAGCTTATGAGAATACCGCAACGCTTCAGAAGGAAGAAAACGCCCAGAAGACCTTCAAGTGGGCCTTAGAAGCCGAAAAGGTGCATTCATCCCTATACTCCAAGGCAAAAGAGGCTGTTACCTCAGGAAAGGACTTTGAGGTGGGAGACATTTACATCTGTCCCTTCTGTGGATGGACCGTAACCGAAAACGCCCCTGAAAGATGTCCCCTCTGTGGCGCAACCAAGGAGAAGTTTGTAAAGTTCTAAAGCGGTCCTAAAG
>JALWBK010000086.1 GCA_027037155.1 bacterium
GCCAAATGCAGGTGGGAAGCGGAAGAGCGTTTACCTTTGGTAAAAGCAGGGCGCGACTTGTGGTGGATCAAGGAAAGAAGGTGACTTTTAAGGATGTGGCGGACATTGAGGAAGCGAAGGAAGAGGTCAGGGAGATAATAGAGTTTCTGAAAGATCCCAAAAAATTCCAGCGCCTTGGCGGCAAGATGCCCAAAGGCGTGCTTTTGGTAGGCCCTCCTGGAACAGGTAAAACGTTGTTGGCAAAGGCTATAGCCGGTGAGGCGGGGGTGCCCTTTTTGAGCATCAGCGGTTCTGAATTTGTGGAGATGTTTGTGGGAGTTGGAGCTGCAAGGGTGAGGGATCTATTCGAACAAGCGAGGAAACATGCACCCTGCATAGTGTTTATAGATGAGATAGACGCTGTGGGAAGACAGAGGGGGGCCGGTATAGGAGGCGGCCACGACGAGAGAGAGCAGACCTTGAATCAGCTTTTAGTTGAGATGGATGGGTTTGATACTTCGGAAGGCATCGTTATTCTGGCTGCCACCAACAGGCCGGATGTGCTTGACCCTGCGCTTCTGAGACCGGGAAGGTTTGATAGAAGGGTGGTTATCCCTAAGCCCGATGTGAAGGGGAGGCTTGAGATTCTTAAAGTGCACACCCGAGATAAGCCGCTGGGTGAAGATGTTGATCTTGAGGTTATTGCCAAAAGCACTCCTGGCTTTTCGGGAGCTGATCTTGCCAACATAGTCAACGAAGCCGCTTTGATAGCTGCTAAGAAGGGCAAGGACAGGATAGAGATGGAGGACTTTGAAGAGGCGAAAGACAAGGTCCTTATGGGGGTTGAAAGAAAGAGCATGATCATAAGTGGTGAGGAGAAGAAGATTATAGCCTATCACGAGGCGGGACATGCATTGGTGGCAAAGCTCATTCCGGGAACGGATCCTGTGCATAAGGTGACCATAATTCCCAGGGGTATGGCCCTTGGCGTCACACAGCAGTTGCCTGAGGAAGACAAGTACATACATTCCAAGGATTACCTCTTGAAGCTTATTACGGTGCTTCTTGGCGGGAGGGCAGCGGAGGAGGTGGTTTTCAATATTCAAACCACAGGTGCTGCCAACGATTTGGAGAGGGTTTCGGATATAGCGAGGAAGATGGTTTGCTTCTACGGCATGAGTGAAAAGTTGGGTCCCTTATCTTTTGGTAAGAAGGACGAGCTGGTGTTTCTTGGAAGGGATCTCGCCCTGAGCAAGGAGTACAGCGAGAAGACCGCTCAGGAGATAGACGAAGAGGTCAAGAGGATAGTCTACATGTGCTACGAGGAGGCCAAGAAGTTGCTTACGGAGAATAGGGAGGCCCTTGATGCGGTGGTAAGTGTGCTGCTTGAGAAGGAGGTTATCTCGGGTGAAGAGCTTGACGAGATCCTTTCCCAGTTTGAGCTGAAAAGGAGCACCCTCTTTGAGGACAAGAATGCTGCTTGAGAGGTTTGTGAAAAGGATACACGATGCTGATTCTCCTCCTTTGATCATGGGTATTCTCAACGTTACACCTGACTCCTTTTACGATGGTGGAAGGTACAACAGCATTGACGCAGCCCTTTTCAGGGTTGAAAGGATGTTGGAAGAGGGGGTTGACGTAGTTGATGTAGGAGGAGAATCCACAAGGCCCGGTTCCGATCCCGTTCCCCTTGATGAGGAGCTAAAACGGGTTGTGCCTGTGGTGGAGGCTATAGTTAAGAGGTTTCCGGAGTTACCCGTGTCGGTGGATACGTATAAGGCAAGAGTGGCTGAAGAGGCACTTGGAGTAGGAGCGGTTTTGGTTAACGATGTTAGTGCCTGTCGCTTTGATGAGGCGATGATAGACGTGCTTGCCCACTACAAGCCGGTTGTCTGTTTGATGCACATGAAGGGCACGCCCAAGGATATGCAGCAATCTCCCTTTTATGAAGACGTGATAGGCGAGGTTAAGGGCTTTCTCGAAGAGAGGGCGAGGATTGTGAAGGAAAAGGCGATGCTTCCTGATGACAGGATCGTGGTGGATCCTGGTATAGGGTTTGGAAAGAGGTTAATTGATAATCTCACCATTCTTGACAGGCTTGGGGAGTTTTCTGATATCGCTCCTGTTTTGGTGGGTCCCTCCAGAAAATCCTTCATTGGTATGATACTGGATCTGCCTCCTGACGAGCGGCTTGAGGGTACGCTTTCTGCTGTGGCAGTATCTGTTTATAAAGGTGCACGAATCGTAAGGGTCCATGACGTTAAAGAGGCTAAAAGGGCCGCTCTTGTGGCCTGGGAAATTGCAAGATGTGGGAAAAGCAGCTGTTAGAGCTCAAGCGTTATCTTCTTAATACGTATACCATTTTTTGTGATCGCTTTCACTCCATGACTGTTAGGGATGTGGTTGATATTCTGATAGTTTCCTTTGTGGTCTATCAGTTGATAAAGATCGTGAGGGGTACCAAGGCCCTTCGTATGCTCATAGGTCTGCTCTTTTTGGTGCTTCTCTCTTTTCTTGCCAAGTGGTTCCAGTTGAAAACCCTTTCTTGGCTTTTCCAGAACTTCTGGCAGGTTGGAGTACTGGTGGTGGTCATACTCTTTCAACCTGAGTTAAGAAAGGGGCTTGCCGATGTGGGAAGCCTTTACCCCCTGGGGCCTACCCTCAAAGAGACCATGGTGGTTGACGCTGTGGTAGAGGCTTGCAGCTACTTCTCCAGCCGTAAGATAGGTGCCCTTATTGTGTTTGAGCGGGATATGGGGCTAAAAAACTACATAGAGTCGGGTATTCAGCTTGATGCGGTGGTTTCGGAAGAGCTCATCATCAGCATATTTCTGCCGTACTCACCTCTGCACGATGGTGCCGTGATTATTAGGAGGGATAGGATTGCTGCAGCAGCGTGCCTTCTGCCCCTTTCGTCGGACCCTTTGATAAGTAAGGCTCTGGGTACCAGACACCGTGCGGCCATAGGGCTAACCGAGGAGACAGACGCGGTGGTGGTTGTTGTTTCTGAAGAGACTGGCATAATTTCCATAGCGGTGGACGGCCAGATAAAGAGGGAGCTGGACAAGGCGACGTTGAAAGAGCTTTTAATGAAGCTGCTGTACAGCGAGGAAAGGAATAAGTTGGGACTCTTTAAAAGAAGAGAGGAGTGTGAGGTTAAATGAGGATAGGAATCATAGCTAAACCTAAAAAACCGGCCAACGAAGTGGTTGCTTCCTTAGTTAAGTGGTTGAGGGAGCGCGGAGTTGAGGTCTTTCTTGATGAGGAGACGGCTCTTTTTGCCGGGATAGACTCAAACTACAAGAAGTCTGAGATTCCCTATGTCTCCGATGTGATAGTGGTTATTGGTGGAGATGGAACCTTCCTCTCGGTGGCCCGCTTGGTTTACGGCAATGATGTGCCTGTTTTGGGAGTGAATTTGGGCAGACTGGGCTTTTTGACGGAGGTTACCCTTGATGAGCTGTACGATGTGATGGATATGGTGCTCAAGGGTGATTACGTCGTTGATGAGAGGGCTATGCTTGAAGCTTTTATATTTAGACATGGTGAGAAGATAGCCGAGTACAGGGTTTTGAACGATGTAGTTATAAACAAGGGTACCCTCGCCCGCATTATTGAACTTGAGGCCAAG
>JALWBK010000087.1:0-1561 GCA_027037155.1 bacterium
ATCAGATACAGAAAGCCCATATTTGCAGAAGAACACACGCCTATAAAAGATATAGCTAAGCTGATGGCAGACGAGAAAACCACAGCAGTTTTAGTAGGAAACAACACCTCCACTACAGGTATAATCACAGAACACGATATTGTAGCGAAGTACGTGGCAAAAGGTATAGGTTCAACAGCCAAAGACATAATGAGTACAGCCGTCATAAGAAAAAGTCCGCAGGATTTGTGTTACGAAGCAGCCATAGAGATGATAAGAAACAAGATAAAGCACATTGTGATAGAAGACGAAGGCAAGATTGTTGGAATTTTGAACATCCTGGATTTAGTAGAGCACGAAACCCTCACGTACATCAGCGTACTCACAGAGATAAGCGAAGCCAAAAGCATAGAAGAGGTCTCATACCACGAAAAACAGGTAGTTGACCTTGCAAAGACCTTTCTTGAGAACAACCTGTCGTCAATGGAGATATGCGACATAATAACCCACATAAACGATGAAGCAACCAGAAAGGTCATTGAACTGTGTATTGAAGAGTTGGGAGAGCCCCCGTGCAATTTCTGCTTTTTAGTGTTGGGAAGCCACGGTAGGAAAGAGCAGACCATACGAACCGATCAGGACAATGCTATAATTTACACGTGCCCTAACGAGGCTGAATATTTTGAAAAGCTTGGTGAGAAGATAAGCAATGCCTTAGAGAAGGTAGGTTTTGCCAAGTGCCCTGCCAATGTTATGGCTTCTAACCCTGAGTGGCGAGGAGATAAAGAAACCTGGAGGCAAAGGCTCTACAACCTCTTTATCAACCCCGTGCCGGAAAAGATCTTGAAATTCAGCATCATCTTTGACAACAGAGTGATCTATGGCGATGAAAGTATAGAGGATGAGTTTTACCAGATAATAAAAGAGGGAACCAAAGAACATCCCGGATTCATCGCAAGGTTGGGCAAAATTGCTTCCGACAAAAAGCCCCCTATTGGGCTGTTCGGCAACTTTATTGTGGAAAAGTCGGGCGAGCACAAAAACGAAATAGACATAAAACTCAGAGCAACTCTTCCCATTGTAGAGTGCGTCCGAGTGCTGGCACTGATACACGGCATTAGAAAGACCAACACCTTTGAGAGAATAAATGAGCTGAAAAACAAAGGAGCCCTATCTTCAAGTCTGGCAGACGAGATAACCTTTGCGTACGACTTTATCTTAAGACTGAGGCTGAGAAATCACATAGAGCTCATAAACCACAACAAGCCTCCCCACAACTACATAAACCCCAAAAAGCTAAGCTCCATAGAGAGAAAACTGCTTAAAGAGTGTTTTGCCACCATATACAAACTGCAGAAGGAAACCCTGAATCAGGCGGGTGGGATATACGTGGTTTAGATCCTAACCAAAGAGAAACTCCAGAGCCCTTTTTCCCTCTTCTCCAAGGTTGAAAGTAAACTCGTTTACGAAAACATCAATGTGATTTCTTATAACCTCGTTACTCAACTCCTGGGCATGTTCCTTCACAAAGGGCATAACCTCTGATTCGTGCTCCACAGCGTAAGATATGCTTTCCCTTATG
>JALWBK010000087.1:1571-3601 GCA_027037155.1 bacterium
CTTATGGCCCTTTCCACAGTCTCTTTGAGATGCTCAAGCTCCTTTCTGAGCACCACCACTCCCAAAGGTACCGGCACGCCTTTAAAGCGCTCGCTCCACAGCTTGCCGAGATCCACCACAAGATGAAGTCCATGGGAACCGTACGTGAACCTCCCCTCGTGTATAAGAATCCCCGCTTGTACTCTCCCCTCAACCACAGCTTTCATCACCTCATCGTAACGCAACTCCACAACCCTTTCAGGTTCTCCTACAAGCTTTCTGTAAAGGAGATAGGCTGTGGTGTGCTTTCCCGGAATGGCAAGCTCCCTTACATCATCTACAGTGAGCTTCTCCCTTGACACCACCACCGGAGCCTCCTGACTGAAGGCACCTCCACAGGACAGAAGCACGTAACGACCCTCAATCTCGGGCAGCAATCCTGCAGAAACTTTGGAAACATCCAAAGCGCCATCAAGAACTTTTCTGTTTAGCTCCTCCACATCAGCCATAACCACATCCAAAGCACCCAAGCTGGTGAGTCCTTTACTCAAGGCGTAGAATATGTATGTGTCGTTGGGACAAAAGGAGAAACCAAAACTAAGCGGCATGTCCTCCCCCAAAAAGCCGCAGGTAAGCTATTTTGGTGGCAACACCCTCCGCCTCTTTACGGGTTTTACCAAAAACCACAGCTTTAAACCCGTTCAGCGAAAGTTCTACCTTAACTCTCCCCTCTTCCCTGTACACCTGCAGCGTGGGTCTGGGGTATCTGTTTTTGGTACACACCTCAAAGAGCTTGGACTTATAATCCACTATCTCCGGCACCCCCGATTTTATAAGCAATCGCCTCACCAAAGCCCTGGCCCTTCGCACACCCCCATCCACCAAAACCGCCCCCACCAGTGCCTCAAAGGCATCGGCAAGATTAGAATCCCTCTCCCTACCGCCCTGTCCCTCTTCACCTTTACCCAAAAGGAGAAAATCCCCCAGGCCTATCCTCTTTGCAGCCCAGGCAAGGGACTCTTCTCTAACCAGCATCGCCCGCTTTTTAGTAAGCTCGCCCTCAGAAAAAGCCGGCTCTTTCTCAAAGAACTCAAAACCCACCACGAAATTTATAAAGGCATCGCCCAAAAACTCTAAACGTTCATTATCCCAAGGAATACCCTCTTCTTTTGAGAAAGAGCGATGGGTCAGGGCCTCAAGCAGAAGCTCCGGTCTTTTAAAACAGTAGCCAAGCCTCTCCTGGAAAGCCTTCAGCCTCTCCTCATACCTTTCTAAATACGAGGCAAGCATTAACTCCACCAAACCCGAAGGAATTGGAAACCGCTACCTTTATCTCCTTCTCCCTTGCTTCATTGGGGACATAGTCAAGGTCACACTCAGGATCAGGATTCTCGTAGTTTATGGTAGGTGGGATAACTCCCTCTTCAATGGCTTTGATTGTAAAGATAGCCTCCACAGCTCCAGCAGCTCCCAAAAGATGGCCTATCATAGATTTGTTGGAGGAGATGGGAATCTTGTATGCTCTATCCCCAAAGACCTTTTTGATAGCCAAAGTCTCCGTCTTATCGTTCAGCGGCGTGGAAGTACCATGGGCGTTTATGTAGTCCACCTCATCCTTTGACACATTCGCATCCCTAAGGGCCCTCTCTAAGGCAAGAGCCGCACCCTCACCGTTTTCGTCGGGCATGGTTATGTGGTACGCATCACTACTCATACCGTAGCCAATGATCTCAGCGTATATCTTAGCGCCACGCTTCACCGCATGCTCGTAATCCTCAAGTACCAGTATTCCAGCACCTTCACCTATAACGAAGCCATCCCTGTCCCTATCAAAGGGACGAGAGGCCTTCTCAGGCTCATCGTTTCTGGTGGAAAGAGCCCTCATCACAGCAAATCCCGCCACTCCCAAACGGCACACCGCCGCCTCGGCTCCACCTGCAATCGCAACAGGGGCATCACCCCTCTGAACCATCTTAAAGGCATCACCGATGGCGTTGGTTCCCGTGGCACAGGCGGTAACCACCGCGTTCTGAGGACCTCTAAAGCCATAC
>JALWBK010000088.1 GCA_027037155.1 bacterium
ATCACCAGCTCTCTGGAAGTACCACCGTAAGAGCGCCTTGCATCAACGATATTCTCAAGGGAAAGGGCATCGTACACGTCCTCTTCAATCCTCTCGCTAAACCTTCTCATCTCCTCAAGCTCAAGCTCCGCAAGCCTCTTTCCCCGATCAATACAGTAAAGCACCATCTCACCTACAATCTCGTGGGCCTTTCTGAAGGGAACGCCCTTTCTAACAAGGTAATCTGCCAGATCCGTGGCATCGGTAAATCCTTCAAGGGCCATTTCCCGCATACGCTCCCTGTTGAAGGAGGCTCCCTCCACCATAATCCTCACCGCTTGCAAAGCCCCCTTTACCGTGTCCACTGCATCAAAGAGGGACTCCTTATCCTCCTGAAGATCCCTGTTGTAAGCCAGTGGCAGTCCCTTCAACATCACTAAAACTGAAACAAGATCCCCTATCACTCTTCCCGTCTTACCCCTGGTGAGCTCGGCAACATCAGGATTCTTCTTCTGCGGCATTATACTGCTTCCGGTACAGACCTCATCGGAAAGCTCCACGAAACCAAACTCAGGAGAACTCCAAAGTACCATCTCCTCACACAACCGGGAGAGATTAACCATCAGGATGGAAGAGGCAGCCAAAAACTCCACTATAAAATCCCTGCTGGAAACGGTATCCATCGCATTTTCTGTAACGCCGTCAAAACCAAGCCTTTTAGCAACAAAGCCTCTATCTATGGGCAAAGTGGTACCGGCAAGGGCACAAGAGCCTAAGGGAGAGACGTTGAGTCTTCTTAAACAGTCAAGAAACCTTCCTCTATCCCTCTCCAGCATTTCATAGTAAGCAAGCAGGTGAAAACCCAGCGAAACCGGCTGGGCATGTTGCAAATGGGTAAAGCCAGGAAGTATGGTGTCAACCTCCTCGTCGGCTCTCTTCACAATTACCCTCTGAAGCTCAGAGATAAGCCTCTCTATCTGTCTTATCTCTTTTCTCAGATAGAGCCTAACATCCAATACTATCTGGTCGTTGCGGCTTCTTGCAGTGTGAAGCTTACCTGCAATGTCACCGATCCTCTCCCTAAGCCTGCTCTCTATGTAGGTATGTATGTCCTCGTAAGAGGGATCAGCATCCACCCCTTTTTCTTCAATCTCCCTCTCAATCTCCCGCAGCGCATCTATTATGGCAGCTCCTTCCTGTTCAGAGATTATCCCCTGTTTCATAAGCATCTCACAGTGGGCAACGCTTCCCTCAATGTCCTCTTTATAGAGCCTACTATCGTAAGAGATAGACTCGGTGTACTCTTCTATAAATCTATCAGTTTGAGACTTGAACCTACCACCCCATAGCTTACCCATCACAGCGTCCGCCTCATCTTTAATCTATCTAACATAGGTATAAGCTCTTCAGGATTGTAAGAGCTGGTAATAGCCTGCTCATAGGTAATCAAGCCCTTTTCATAAAGGGTCGTCAGAGACTGATTGAGTGTTTGCATACCGTGGTGCGCCTGCCCCGCTTGCATCACAGTATAAATCTGGTGTACCTTGTTCTCCCTTATGAGATTCCTCACGGCCGGGGTTGGCACCAATACTTCACTGGCAAGAACCAGCCCTTTCCCGTCAGCTCTTGGCAAGAGCTTCTGGGTTATAATCCCCTCCAAGACGTGTGAGAGCTGAGCCCTAACCTGGCTCTGCTGATGGGATGGGAAGACGTCTATTATCCTGTTTATGGTCTCAACGGCAGAGTTGGTGTGCAGCGTGGCAAAGGTGAGGTGACCAGTCTCAGCCACCGTAAGAGCAGCGGCTATACTCTCAAGGTCTCTCATCTCACCGATGAGCACAACATCAGGATCCTGCCTCAAAACATACTTAAGAGCGTCTTTAAAGGATGCCGTATCTGAACCCACCTCCCTTTGGTTCACCAAACACATCTTGTGAGGGTGAAGATACTCTATAGGGTCCTCAATGGTTATGATGTGCTTTTCCATGGTGGAGTTTATCCTGTCTATCATCGCCGCCAAAGTGGTAGATTTACCAGAACCGGTAGGACCAGTAACCAGTATAAGCCCTTTTGGCTTCGTCACAAAGCTCTTAACCACCGGAGGCAGGCCCAGATTCTCCAAAGGCATCACCTCAAAGGGAATCCTTCTAAAAGCCCCCGCCACAGAGCCCCTTTGCATAAACACATTCGCCCTGAACCTTGAAAGTCTGGCTATACCAAAGGAAAAATCAACTTCATTTTTCTGCTCAAAGACCTTCTTCTGATGCTCGTTCATAACGCTATAACAGAGCCTTTGGGTATCCGCTGGGGTCAAAGGCGGAAGCTGATCAACCTTAATCAATCTTCCGTAAACCCTGATCCTCGGAGGATTACCAGAACTTACATGAAGATCCGTTGCACCTCTCTCAACCACGAGCCTCAAAAGCTGCTCCATGGTAACCGGATACTCACTGTTCACAGCCTGCACCACCTTACCTCCCAGTTAGGAAACTGCTCTTAAAACCTCTTCAAGGGTGGTGATCCCTCTTCTGGCCTTCATCAGACCAGCCTCCTTTAACTCCACCATCCCCTGGGCCTTCGCCAGCTCCCTTATCTCATCCTCAGAAGCACCGCGTACAATGGCCTTCCTTATATCAGGAGTTATCTCCATCAGCTCATAAACTCCTATTCTGCCTTTATACCCTGTATATCTACAGTGAGCACACCCACTACCCCTGTAAAAGACGGTTCCATCATCCTCTATACCCAACCTCTCAAGCACCTCTTTGGAAGGCTTGTACTCCTCTTTACAATAGGTACATATCTTCCTCACAAGCCTTTGGGCCACCACCAAAAGTAAAGACGAAGATACCAAGAAGGGCTCTACTCCCATGTCTATCAACCTTGTAACAGTAGCAGGCGCGTTGTTGGTATGGAGAGTGGAAAAGACGAGGTGACCTGTAAGAGCCGCCTTAATGGCAATATCCACAGTTTCCGTATCACGTATCTCTCCCACTAAAATTATATCTGGATCCTGCCTCAAGAATGCCCTAAGTGCAGAGGCGAAGGTTAATCCCACCGCCTCGTTAACATTAACCTGATTTATGCCCTCAAAGTTGTACTCCACAGGATCTTCAACAGTCATTATGTTGACCTGAGGTGTATTGAGTATCTTCAGAGCAGAGTAAAGTGTGGTGGTTTTTCCACTTCCGGTAGGTCCTGTCAGAAGTATCATACCGTACGGCTTCTTTATCATCCTCTCAAATAGCTCCTTCTGCTCTGGCTCAAACCCAAGAAGATCCAGATCAAGCACAAGACCAGACTTATCAAGAAGCCTCATAACCACCTTCTCACCGGTAACGGTGGGTACCGTAGAAACACGAAGGTCAATCTCTTTATTTTTTACCCTCATCTTAATTCTACCGTCCTGGGGAACCCTTCTTTCCACCACGTTGAGCTTTGACATGATCTTCACTCTGGCAACTATGGCATCCCTCATCTTGTTAGATACAGTCATCTGCTCCTCAAGAACGCCATCAATCCTGAACCTTACCCTCACCCTCTTCTCATACGGCTCTATGTGAATATCACTGGCACCTTTAAGTACAGCCTCGGTCAACAGATAATT
>JALWBK010000089.1 GCA_027037155.1 bacterium
AGAAGCATCCTCCAACGGTAAAAAGACGGGAATCCTCTTGGTTTCGGTCTTCACCTTCTCAAATATCATTCTCTCGTGAAGGGCGTGCTTGTCCACCACCACAAGGGCCCCGTCTCTATGAGCAAAGAGCATGTACACCTCTCCCACCTCTCCCAAATACCGATAGCAGAAAGAACCAGTCTCCACCTTAAAGGCTGGCTGATAAAGAAAAGCTTCTTCACACACCTCTGGAGTAACAGGCTGAGAATAACTATAACTCGCAGGCCCAGCCCTTTCCTCAAAAAGTGCTTTTAAAGCCCTTTCCACCTGCTGATGCACCTTCGCCCTGTTTCTGAAGCGCACCTCCCTCTTGGTGGGATGCACGTTAACATCCACATCGCGAGGAGGAACCTCCAGAAAGAGCACCACAGAAGGCAGTTCATGAGACAAAAAACGCTGTTTCAAGATACCTCTAACCGTATAACCCAAAGATCTATCCTGCACCGCCCTTCTATTCACAAAGAGGAAGAACTGAGCCTTGTCGTCCTTTAAAAGAAAAAGCCTTATCCCATCCTCTTCCCAGCTCTTTAAAAGGCCCGCTCCCAACACTGCCTCAAGTCGCTTTTCCAAATCCTGGGGCACAAAGCGGGCAACAAGCTCTCCATCCTCGTAGTACTCAAAGAGAAGATGCGGATGGGACATGGAATACTCGAAAACGATCCTTCTCACATGCTCTGCCTCAATTCTTTTGCCTTTAAGAAACCTCCTCCTGGCTCTCAGATTGAAAAAGAGATTGCGCACGGTGACGGTGGTTCCTGGCTCCCTCCTGAAGGCCCGCTCCACCCTCTTGAGAACTCCCCCCTCCACCACCAAGGACGTGGCAAGCTCATCGTATTTTGTTCTTGTGAGCAAGCGAAACTGCGAAACAGAGGATATGGCATAAAGCGCCTCTCCCCTGAAGCCAAAGGAGTTTATAGCGTAAAGATCCTCCTCTTTTGCAATCTTGCTGGTGGTGTGTCTCTCCACGGCAAGGAGTGCCTCCTCCTCCGTCATTCCACACCCGTTATCCCATACCTCCACAAGACCTATACCACCATCCTCCACCTTAACCACAACACGGGTGGCACTGGCGTCTAAGGCATTTTCAATAAGCTCTTTGACTACAGAGGCCGGCCTTTCAACGACCTCACCGGCAGCAATCCGCCTTACAATGGAAGGAGGAAGCCTCTTTATTCTCAAAACTACACGCCCAAGTAGGCCTTTCTAACCTCGTCGGAGCGCTCAAGCTCAGCTCCGGTACCCTCCATCACGATCCTGCCCTCAGCCATAACATAGGCCCAATCGGTGAGCATGAGGGAGAGGTGAACGTTTTGCTCAACGAGAAGCATGGTTATCCCCTGCTCCCTCAGCCTCTTTATTATCTCAAAGACCTCTATAACAAGCTTTGGTGCAAGTCCTAAGCTGGGCTCATCAAGAATCAAAAGCTTCGGACTGGCCATGAGACCCCTGCCAAGAGCCACCATCTGCTGCTCACCACCGGACATGGTTCCAGCCTTCTGATGCAGCCTCTCTTTAAGCCTTGGGAAGAGCTCAAGCACAAACTCCAGACTCTCCTTCATACGCGAACGGGCCCTCTTGTTGTAAGCGCCCATCTCCAGATTCTCAAGCACCGTCATCTCAGGGAAGAGCATACGCCCCTCGGGCACCATCACCAACCCCATCTCCGTACGCCTGTACGCAGGAACCCGGGTGATGTCCTCCCCTTCAAAGAGGATCCTTCCACTCCACACCGGAATCACACCGGTGATGGCCCTAAGCAGCGTGGTCTTACCGGAACCGTTGGAGCCTATGATGGTGGTAAGCTGGCCCCTCTTTACCTCTATAGACACATCCCAAAGGATTTGAACCTCTCCGTATCCTGTCTCAAGATTCTCTACCTTTAACACAACCTCAGACATCAGGCAGAACCCTCCTTCTTCACAAGCTTCAGGGCAAGATCGGGATCCCCAAGATAGGCCTCTATCACTTTGGGATCCTTAGAGACCTCCTCTGGTGTACCTTCAGCAATCTTTCTGCCATAGTCCAGCACCATAATCCTGTCCGAGACCTTCATGATGGCATGCATGAGATGTTCTATCATCAGGATAGTGATGCCCTTTGCCTTGATGTCCAAAATAACCTTTAGCATCTCATCCACTTCTGTGGGATTGAGCCCTGCCAGCACTTCATCCAACAGTATCACCTCCGGTTGGGAGGCAAGGGCCCTTGCAAGCTCCAAACGCTTCTTCTGGGGCACATTGAGACTCCCAGCCAAAACCTCCGCCTTATCGGAAAGCCCCACGGTCTCAAGCACCTCTAAGGCTATACGTTCAGCCCTTTTCAGATTTGCTCCGGCTTTACCGAAACAGGCTCCCACCATCACATTTTCAAGCACCGTCAGCTCGTTCAAAGGCTTCACTATCTGGTGAGTCCTGGCTATACCCAGTCTCGCCCTCTTGTAGGCGGGTAACTTCGTTATGTCTTTTCCCTTGAAAAAGACCCTTCCCTTCTCCGGATAGTACACACCGCTTATGACGTTAAACAGCGTTGTCTTTCCCGCACCGTTGGGACCGATAACCCCAAATATCTCACCCTCAGAAACCTCAAAACTCACCTCATTTACAGCCACAAGACCACCAAAGATCTTGCTAACTCCCTCAGCCTTCAGAATCATTCCAAAACTCCCCTCAGTTTCCTGAATTTGCTCCTCAGATAGCCCACAAGCCCACCGGGGGCAAAGAGCACTATCAAAAGAAGCACAAAGCCTGCAATGGCAAGGTGCAGATTCTTAAAGAGGGGATTCACAAGGAGCATCCCCTTCAACCTTTCGTAAATCAAAGCCCCCAACACAGGTCCCGAAGCGGTTCCGTAACCTCCCAGCATAACCATAAAAATCATCTCAATGGACTTAACTAAATGAAAGGCATCTTCAGGCTCTATGTTCCCCGCTTTGAAGAAAAAGACCGCACCAACCATACCTGGGAAGAAGGCAGAAAAGGCATAAGCCAAACTCTTGAACCTCTTAGTATTCACACCGAGCACAAAAGCTGCATCTTCATCCTCCCTGATGGAAAAGAGCCCCAGACCAAACTTGGAGGTTTTGATGAAGTAGGAGACCACCACGGTGATCAGCGTAACGGCTACCATCACGTAGTAGGCGTACCATATAGCTTTGGCAGCCCCACCATAGGCTCTGTAGATCTTGAAGTTGAAGAACATCCCTGTTGCACCACCAAGGAAGGAAAGGTTCGTTACAAGCGACTTTATCGCCTCATTCACCCCTATGGTGGCAATGGCAAAGATAGCACCCCTCAACCTGAGAACCGCCTCTCCCACTGCAAGGGCCATCAAAGCCGAAAAGAGACCTGCCACGAGCATAGCAGGCACTAAACGCACTCCCACATGATGCATAAGGTAAAAGGCCACATAGCCACCTATGCCGTAATAGACTATGTGACCAAAGCTCACGTACCCGGCATAGCCCATGATGATATTAAGGCTCGCAGCCAAAGACACGTACATGAGAATGATAAAGACCGTCTCTCTGGCAATCACCGATTTTGTAACTACAGGATACAGAGAAATCACCAGAAGAAACGGCACCAACCAGAAAAGCGTATAACCCCTCTTCATCCCTCACTCCTTACCCAGAAGCCCCGATGGTTTCACCAGCAGTATAACCACCAGAATCAGAAACTCTATAAAGGGCACATAGCCCACAGACATCTTCAACGTAAGAACGTTCTCTAGAAGCCCCAAAACCAGCCCTCCAACAAGGGCTCCAAGGGGACTTCCAAGCCCGCCTAAAACGCATATAACAAAGCTCTTCAGCTCATAGACACCACCCGACAGGATGGTAAAAGGAAAAACAGAAGCGATAAGAGCACCGGCCACCATGGCAAGGGCAATTCCTATTCCAAAGGAGAGGGAAAGAATAAAGGTGGTGTTCACCCCCATGAACTCGGCAGCCACCCTATTCATAGAAACGGCCCTTATGGCCTTGCCGGTCCAGGTCTTGTACAGGAAGATGTAAAGCAAAACGGTAAAGATTAGAGAATAGACTCCAGTCAACACCTTCGCCGCCGGAATATAGGTGCCTAACACATGAAGAGAGCCCAACCCCACATCAATGGCCCGCGGATTGGTGGTAAAGACAAAGGTGCCAACCCCAATGATGATAAGGCTTAAAGAGTAGGTGGAAAGAAGGGTGGAGAGCTCAGGCGCCGAGATAACCCTGTGCAGCGCTATGAAATAGGCCACCATGCCCACCACCAAACCCAAAGCTAACACTAATATCACAGAGACAAAGGGCGAGAGTCCAAAGGAATGGAAGAGAAAATATGATGCAAACATACCCAGGGCTATGAAGGCACCATGAGAAAGGTTTATGACCTTCATCACTCCCCATATAAGATTAAGGCCTATGGCCGCAAGGCCATAGGCCAGTCCAAGCAACACCCCATTTAAAAGGGCACTTACAAATGCCTCCACTTCTTCTCTCCTTGAGTACTTTTAGTACTTCTTGTAATAAGGATAGACAGGCTTGGCGGAAGCCGCAGACTCGGGCCAGATCACCTCTTTTACCAGCTTGCCATTTTTCATCTGCCACTGCAGATAGACCATCTCGTGTGCCTTTTGCCTGCCGTAGTACTCGCCAGTGTCAAAGGCTATTGCACCATAGAACGTCATGATATTCATCTTCTCCAATGCCTTAACCACCTTCTCAGAATCGAGGCAGCCGGCATCCTCTATGGCCTTCTGAAGCACCAATCCCGCCACAAAACCACCAGCAGCATGATAGCCCGGTGCCTCGCCGTACCTCTTCTTATACTCCCTCACAAACCAGTCGGCTGTGGGACCGTACCATTCTATACCTAACCTCTGAGCCGCTTCCTTGGAGTACTTCGCCTTGGGCTCCCACTGGGAAGGAGCTGTAACATAAAGTGCCGCCTTTCCAATTTCAGCAAACTTGGGCACCGCAGGTGCCACCAAAAGGGAAACCAGCTTCACCCTGATCCTCTGCTCATAAAGCTGCTTTGCAAAGGTCTCGCCATCGGTAAAGTGTCCTCCACCGATAATGGCATCGGGCTTCTTGGCAGCAATCTTGTTTAGGAAAGAGGTGAAATCCGTTGTACCCTTGGCATAAGACTCAAAGAGAACCACCTCAAAGCCCTTCTTCTCAGCGTACTTCTTGGCAGCAGTAGCAACGGCCTTGGCAAAGTTGCTCTGCTCATAGATAATAGCTAACCTCTTGGCCTTGGGATCCAGCGCTTTGAGCAGATCAAGGGAGCCCGTCAGGTAGCGGCTTGCAGGGGTATAAATCTGAAATACATGGGTGTACCCCTTGTTAAAAATGCTATCGGAAGCCGCACCGGTAGCCACCATAACCTTACCGTACTGTTCGGCAATAATAGCAGCCGAAGCGGTAAGTCCGGAACTGTAGGGACTGATGAGAAAATCTGCTCCGTCCTTGTTGATGAGTCTCACATAAAGCTGCTGCACCCTGTCCTTGCTGCTCTCATCATCGTAGTAAACGAACTTTACCGGCAACCTCTTACCGAGAGCCTTCACATAGATCCCACCTTTGGAATTAACCCAATCCTGCCAGAGTTTGAGCCCATCAAACTGATCCTTGGACTCGGCATTGAGTTTACCCGTTTGAGACATGGTAAACCCAATCACAATTTTATTTTTCGCCCAAACATTCCCAGCAAGTATTGAACCTAAAAACAACAACCCTACCAAAACGCTTAGAAACCGCCTCATGGCGCACCTCCTAAAATATTTCTCAGGTAGTAGTACTGGAATTATCAGGGAAAGTCAATTAAAAAGTTTCCACAGACAAACTGAAGAACAAAAGCATGTTTAAATTGTTAAGCATAGCAGGTTCCGATCCATCAGGAGGAGCAGGAATTCAGATGGATCTCAAAGTCTTTTCGGTATTAGGAGCCTACGGGATGGCTGTACCAACCGCCCTAACAGTCCAAAACACCCAGGGGGTTTTTAAAGTAGAAGCTGTTTCAACAGCTTTGGTAATAGAGCAAATTAAAAAGGTGCTGGAAGATATAAAAGTAGACGGCATCAAGATAGGTATGTTGGGTAACACTAATTTGGCAAAAGAACTGAAAAAAATCTTGAGAAGTTTTGAAGGCCCTGTAGTAATGGATCCTGTCCTAAAATCCACCACGGGAACCTCTCTGACACGGGGAGACTTCAAAGCCCTTTTAGAGCTTGCAAAATACTGCACCGTCATTACGCCAAACATTAAGGAAGTGCTGCAACTCACAGGAACCAACTCGTTAAAAGAGAGTGTAAAAGTTTTAAGGGAAAGCAGCTTGAACACCGCTATCATTGTCACAGGCGCTGACGAAGGCAAAGAAACCGTAACAGACTGGATCTTTGAAGCAGGAAAGAGACCACAAAGGTTTTGCCATACCAAGGTAAAGCTCTCCAACGAGACCCATGGAACGGGCTGCGCTTTCTCCAGTGCATTGCTATACTATCTACTAAACACCCAAGACCTAACAACGGCCTATTTAAAAGCACGGGATTTCGTGGTAACGGGGTTAAAAAACGCATTTAAGGTAGGGAAGGGGATAGTGCCGGTGCGACCAGAAGCAAACACCGAAAGGGACGCCCAAAGATATAGGGTTATCAAGAACCTATCTGAAGCTTTTGATAGGCTGCAGCAGCTTCCCAAAATGCACAAGCTTATACCAGAGGTGCAGTCCAACTTGGCAGAGGCTATAGAAAAAGCTTTAGATATAAGCGATGTGGCAGCCTTCCCCGGAAGGATTGTACGCTTCAAAAATGGGATAAAAACCTTGGGCTGTCCCGAATTTGGAGCCTCTAACCACGTAGCAAGGATAATCCTCACTGCCATGAAGTACGATCCGCAAAAAAGGGCCTGCATGAACATAAGGTACCGTAGAGAATGGATAGAACGGTTGATGAAGCACTTCGTCGTATCAAGCTTTGACAGAAGAGAAGAACCCGAAGAGCTTAAAAAACGAGAGGGAAAGACCTTAGACTGGGGAACACAGGTTGCCATAGAAAAGATCGGCACCGTTCCTGACATCATCTACGATGAAGGTGATGTAGGCAAAGAGCCGATGATAAGAGTGCTGGGAAACGATGCATTAGACGTAGTAAACAAGATCCATAGAATCCTTAAAATAATCGCCCCGTAAAGATGCTTCTTGCCCTTGCCCCAATGGTGGATCTCACCCACGCCGCTTTTAGAGAGCTTGTGGCATCCTATGGAGGGTGTAATCTCTTCTTCACAGAAATGGTCAACGTGAGGTACCTGAAACAGACGCCTCCTCAAAGGGACCCATACCTAAAATGCGCCATATCGGATAGGCCTTTATGGGTGCAACTTGTGGGAAAAGAGTTGGAGGACTTCAAAATAGCCGTGAAAAAGCTCAACGCCTTGGAGTACATAGAAGGCTACAACCTGAACCTTGGGTGTGTTAAGGGAAAGATACAGCGCTTTGGATGGGGTGCTTCTCTGCTACAGTATCCAGAACAGGTCAAGGCTATCATAGGAGCCATCAAAGAAAACACAGAAAAGCCGGTGTCAGTAAAAATGAGGATCCCAAGAGGCGAAGAGCTATTTTTCTATTTGCTGGAAATATTTGAAGAGGCTGAAATAGAGTTCATTGTTATCCATCCCAGAACACCAGATCAAGGATTCAAAGGAAAAGCCGACTGGAGCTGGATAAAGAAGGCAAAAGCACACTGCCGCCTTCCAATTATAGGGAACGGAGATCTCTTCTCCCCACAAGAGGCCGATAGAAGACTGAAAGAAACCGGTTGTGACGGTCTTATGTTTGGAAGGGCCGCTCTCATAAGACCCTGGATACTGAGAGACACCCACAGATACTTAAGAGAGGGATCAATGCCTCCTCCCCCACCTCCTGCTCAAGCTGTTCTCAAGATGGCTGAGCTTATAAAGATCTACCTGCCCCAGCAATGGTGGGAAAAGAGAATGGACAACTTCCTCAGATGGTTCCTCCAAAATTTTAGCGTTGGGCTTTACATCTTCAAAAAGATCCAAAAGCTCTCCTTTGAGGAGAAGGTGAAACAAGCCGTTGAAGAGATAAAAGAATTACCTTTGAGACAGTATCCCGCCTCGCCTTTCTTTTGAATTAGTGTCAAGCAAAAATCAAAAATTGCTAAATTTTACAATCTAAATGGCAAAAAAGTTTGTATTCTCAAAGTCAGCATGTTAGCCTGCAGGAAAATCATCCTAAAAGGAGGGAAAGATGAAAAAGAGCTTGGTAATTCTGGCTTGCATTCTCTTTGTAGCTGTGACCACCTCTTTTGCAGGTAGGTACCGATGGGGAGGGAACTACGGACACCAGATTCCAGGCAACATCCACAAACCACCTCACGTCTACAACTGTCCACCGGGCTGGAGGAAGGTCATTGACAGAACAGGCGACAGGAATGCCTTTCATGTTGAAAGCTACTGGATCATCAAGTGCGTACCCAACATCCGTGTTCCAAGCAGTATGGAATGTCCAGAAGGTACTTCCTTTTACAGAAAACCCGGCACCTACGAAATCGGCTGCATGACACCAGTAAAATAATTCTAAACCCAAGCGGGACTCCCGTCCCGCTTCCCCTACTTCACCTTGTACACCACCATAACGGGAAAGTGATCGTAAACCAGCTCAAAATAGCGCTTATCGTAGTTTCTTAGGATGTACATCTGGTTGAACATAGAGATATAAGGCTGCTCAGCCGTTAGAAAGAGCATCAGTCCCGCAGAGGTAGCAACTCCCTCCAAGTAGTATCCTGTGTCATGGAACTTCTTTACCTCTACACCTTTGGATCCTTTCACCACAAAAGCCTTCAGGAGAGCCTTTCCCCTTCTCAGCATGATGTAGCCATTTTTGAGATCAAAAACCCCTTGGGCACAAACTAAAAGGTTTCCCCCTTTTTGCATCATACACCTATTTATCGGGATTATTGCTTCCCTCAACCCCCTTTTCGCATCAAAATCCCATGTGCCAAAGTAGTTGATCCAGGCAAACTTACCAATAAGATCCTGCGTGAACACCCAGTAAACAGGATGAGAAAGGGGCGCAGAAAGCTTGCCAGAAAAGATCTCATCCCTAATCTTAACCGGCTTGATACCATCATCCAATCTTTGCTCTATACCCCTCCGACCTATGTTAGCTATAGCCTTAATCACCCTGTTGGCAATCTGCGGATCGGAGGTAGAGAAGGTAGTTGCAACAAAATAGGTCTTTGCAGTTCCCTGGCTGCCACCATCGTGGAAGGTGGCCCGCTCTCCCAAATACTGAATGGCATACCCGTAATCCCACCAGGTCCATATCCACGCATCTTCAGGGGTTATCTCCCTCAGCTTAAGAAAGTCCGCGGCAAGAGCAGGGGTGATACGTGGAGTAGCGGTGAAGGCAAAAACATTGTGATTGCCCAGATAGAACAGTGCCATCAATACAGCAAGGGCAGCTATCTTAAAGGGATAAGAGGCAAAACGCTCCCTGCCGGAAGCCTTAAACCAGCCAAAGCCTACATCCAACACATACCCCAGCCCCACTCCCACAAAAGGCGCAAGGTACATGGCAAACCTGTTACCGCCCTTCAGGGTCATAAGCCCTATGAGAAACAGGGGCAAAAGCAAAGCCACATCCCTAACCCTTCTCACAAACATGGCAACGGCTAAGGCGAAACCAGGAACAAAAAGATAGATGCTTCCCACAGTGGACTTAGCCACAAAAGGCAGATCGTAATGCTTCAGCTCACTAATGGACATCTGTACATTAGGAAAACCCTCCACCGCCGGCTTAAAGTAGTTGATCAAATAGCCCTTCACGAGTCCAAAAAAGTTGAAAACCCCCACACCCAAAACAAGGGGATTGAAAAAAAGAAGGGAGAGCAGGAAGGCCTTTCTGTCAATATTCTTCTCCAAGAACGCAAACCACCAGTAGATAACGAGAAAAACCACGATAATACCAGGATGAGCGTACCACCAGTAATACAGTTGGGCAAAAAGTCCAGCCACAAGCAAATACAAGTAACGCCTATTGCCCTGAGCCTTAAGGGCAAGAAGTAGAAAATACGCCATGGCTACAGGCAAACACAGATTCAACGAATCGGTGTCAAATCTGAGCACAGAGGTTCTTGCAAGGTACATATAGCTTGCCACCCCAAAGAGTGCTCCAGAAAAACCAGCGAAGGGCAAATCAATCTTCCAGAAAAAGAACACAAAAGGAATCACAAAAAGCACCGCAAGAAGCGGGGTGTAGTACTCGTCTACGTTCTCAATGTGGGTCTTGAATAGCTTGGCAAGCAATCCCGCACCAAAGCTTATCATGGGAACAAGCTTGGGATACATAACGTTATCAGTTAGATAATTATCAGGCACAAAACGAAGGGGATCCCTCTTTCCCCCTTTGTATTTGCCGTTGAAAAACTCTTTGCCGTATCTGGCAAAAATAAAGGCGTCGTAGCTGGCAAAAAGGGGCCTATCGCCATAGTAGAAAAACTGGCGCTTTGAATGCCAAATCTTAAGATCGTCAAGCCTCAAATAAGCGCCTACCACCAGTGGAATCGCTATTAGAAGAAAGAGAAAGAGCTTTGGGTAAACCCTGTTCATACTATCTCCACCTCAGCCACCTCCAATCCCGCGGGAGGCTCACAGCCCTGCACCCTCAAGGCAAACACCGTAGAGCCACTTCCGCTCATAAGGGTAAAGGGGCTTCCCGTTTCAAGAAAGGCTTTCTTAATCTTTTCAAGCTCAGGATACCTCCTAAAGATGGGCACCTCCAAGTGATTGAAGAACAACCCCCCAAAGGCATCAACATCCCAAGCTTTCACAGCTCTCAAAAGCTCGTCGCCCCCAACAAGGGGATACTTTTCCAGCACCTCCTGATATATGCCATCCAAAAGATCGTATGCCTCCTTGGCGGATATACGAATGGAAGAGAAAGCAAGCCAAAGCCCTGTACCTTTTCCCACATCAACGGGCTGCAGCTTTTCTCCAATGCCACCTGCCAGAGCCACCGAAGCCCCCGAAACAAAAAACGGAACATCGGCACCTATCTCAGAAGAATCCCTCACAAGCTCAGGATCCTTCTCGCCAAAGAACCTCAGCAGCGCCCTGATAACCGCTGCTGCATCGGAACTCCCCCCTCCCAAACCACTGGCAGGTGGAATCCTCTTTTCTATCACGATCTTAACTCCCCAGTTCTTTATACCGTAGCGGGAAAGGTACCATTTAGCAGCCTTGTAAGCGATATTGGAAGGCCCCTGAGGGACGGGATAGGGCCCGTTCACCACAAGCTCCACAACAGGCTCCCTCACAGCCTCCACAAACACATCATCGTGTAGAGAAACCTTGGCAAAAATGGTTTTAAGCAGATGATAATCGTCCTCCCTTTTGCCTTCCACCTGAAGGTGTAGGTTCACCTTTGCGTAAGCCTTCTCCCTCAGCATA
>JALWBK010000090.1 GCA_027037155.1 bacterium
CTTCAAAGGTGGAGACCGTCATAAAACGCCTTCCAGGGGAAGTTGGTTTATACCTTTTTATACCCATAGCTAATCAGCCCTCCTCAGATGCTCTCAAAGAACTCTATGGTATCACCTTCTCTCAACTTAACAATAGCTTTCTTCCAATGCTTTCCTTTCGTTATAACCCTTCCCCATCTCTTCTTCACTTTGGGCTTCATGTTTATGGTGTTCACCTTTTCAACCTTCACATTAAAGAGCTTTTCAATGGCATCCTTGATATCCTTCTTGGTAGCTTTGGGATGAACCTCAAAGGTATATTTGTTCTCCTCTTCCTTCAACCTCATGCTCTTCTCAGTAATGATGGGCCTAATAATTATCTGATGCGGATCCTGTAAGAACTTCATGATGCCAACCTCTCCTCAATGATCTCTAATGCAGGCCTGGTCATCAAAATCACATCTGCGTTCAGAAGATCGTACACATTTATGGCCTGAGCCTTCAACACCTTAACGTAAGGGATATTCCTAGTGGCCCTATCAAGGTTAAAGTCCAACTCATCCACCACTATCAAAACCTTCTTGCCATCCACACCCAATCCCTTGAGAAACTCAACCGCTGCCTTGGTCTTGTGGGTCTCAAGCTGTATGGAATCTAAAAAGACTATATCCCCCGCCTTGAATCTTGCGGTTAAAGCACTTCTGACTGCGGCCCTTTTCGCCTTTTTGGGCATTGAATAGCTGTAATCTCTGGGTTTGGGACCAAACACCACACCACCGCCAACCCAGTGAGGTGCCCTAATGGATCCCTGGCGAGCTCTTCCTGTACCCTTCTGGGGCCAGGGCTTTCTACCACCACCTCTAACCTCACCTCTGGTCTTGGTACAGGCGGTTCCAGCCCTACGGGACGCAAGCTGCATCCTGACAGCTTCCCACATAAGGTGCCTGTTGACCTTAGCGTTGAAAAGCGCCTCGCTGACCTCTATTACACCAGCTTCCTGACCATTCATATCCTTCAAAACCACTTCCATGGCATCACCTCATTTTACGCAGAATAAGCAGAGAACCTCTATGCCCAGGCACCGCACCTTTAACCAAAATCAGATGTTTCTCAGGGTACACAGCCACCACCTCAAGGTTTTTAACGGTAATCTTATTTGTACCCATGTGTCCTGGCATCCTCTTGCCTTTGTGAACCCTTGCCGGGAAGGTGCACATTCCGATAGATCCCACCACCCTGTGATACCTTGCACCATGGGAATCCCTGCTACCGCTCATACCATGGCGCTTCATAACACCGGCAAAACCTCTACCTTTGGTCCAGCCAGTAACCTTTATCCTCTCACCGGGCTCAAAGATCTCACAGGTTACAACCTGCCCCTCGTCAACATCCTTGAGATCCTCTTCAGTCAGCCTGATCTCCTTGAGGTATCTGAGATAAGGAACGTTATGCTTTTTAAAATGCCCGGCCATGGGCTTGTTAACCGACTTCTCCTTCACCTGCTCCATACCGAGCTGTACCGCCGCATAACCGTCTTTATCAGGGGTCTTCTTCTGCACAATCCAGCAGGGACCTGCCTCTATAACGGTAACGGGAACTACAGTACCGTCTTCTCTAAACACCTGGGTCATACCAATCTTCTTTCCAAGCAACCCTGTTACCATGACTCACTCTCCCGCCAACTATACTTCCTGTTCCATAAGCTTTATCTCAACATCAACACCTGCTGCCAGATCCAGCTGCATAAGGGCATCTATGGTATCAGAAGTAGGATTCACCAGCTCAATAAGGCGCTTGTGCACCCTTATCTCAAACTGCTCCCTGGACTTCTTGTTTATGTGTGGGGATCTCAAAACAGTCCACCGACTTATCTTGGTAGGAAGTGGAATGGGGCCCACCACCTTGGCCCCAGTTCTAACCGCAGCTTTAACAATCTCCTCAACAGATTTATCAAGAACCCTATGATCGTACGCTTTAAGTTTTATTCTTATCTTCTGCCCAGCCATGGCTTAATCCTCTATAACCTCCGTTACTACTCCTGCCCCTACCGTCCTTCCCCCTTCCCTTATCGCAAACCTCAAACCAGGCTCCAACGCAACAGGATAAATCAGCTCCACATACATGTTCACATTATCTCCAGGCATCACCATCTCTACACCCTCAGGCAACGTGATCGTCCCTGTCACATCCGTCGTCCTAAAATAAAACTGCGGCCTGTATCCACTAAAGAACGGTGTGTGCCTTCCTCCCTCCTCCTTCGTCAACACATAAACCTCTGCCTTGAACTTCCTATAAGGCTTGATGCTTCCAGGCTCAGCCAACACCTGCCCACGCTCTACCTCATCCTTACCTATTCCCCTCAACAACACTCCTATGTTGTCTCCAGCTATCGCCTCATCCAAGATCTTCCTGAACATCTCTACACTCGTAGCTACCGTCTTCCTCGTAGGACCTAAACCCACTATCTCTACCTCATCTCCAGGCCTCAGCCTGCCACGCTCTACCCTTCCCGTAACCACCGTCCCACGCCCGCTTATCGTAAATACATCCTCTATCGGCATCAAAAACGGCTTGTCCACCGGCCTCACCGGCTCCGGTATGTACTCATCTACTGCCTTCATCAGCTCTATTATCGGCCCACAGTTGGGACACTCATCCTTACCACACCCACACTCCAATGCCTTCAACGCACTGCCCCTTATCACCGGCACCTCATCCCCAGGAAAGTCATACTTGCTCAATAACTCCCTTATCTCTAACTCAACAAGCTCCAACAGCTCCTCATCATCCACCATGTCCACCTTGTTCATAAATACCACTATCGCTGGAACATTAACCTGCCTCGCCAATAACACATGCTCCCTAGTCTGCGGCATAGGCCCATCAGCTGCACTCACCACCAATATCGCTCCGTCCATCTGTGCCGCACCTGTGATCATGTTCTTGATGTAATCCGCATGACCAGGACAGTCTATGTGCGCATAGTGCCTCTTCTCAGTCTCATACTCTATGTGCGCCACGTTTATCGTAACTCCCCTCTCCCTCTCTTCCGGCGCCTTGTCTATCGCTTCAAACGGTATGTACTCACCCAACCCCCTCGCAGCTAATACCTTCGTTATCGCTGCCGTCAACGTCGTCTTCCCATGATCTACGTGCCCTATCGTCCCTATGTTTACGTGCGGCTTCTTCCTCTCAAATTTCTCCTTTCCCATCGGTTAACCTCCTGTATAAATTTTACGCAGCCTTATTCTTCTTACCGATTATCTCCTGGGCAACGTTCTGCGGCACCTCTTCGTAGTGGCTGAACTGCATGGTAAAGGTACCACGTCCCTGAGTCAGAGAACGCAACGTTGTAGCATAACCAAACATCTCAGCCAGAGGCACCAGCGCATCTATCACCTTGGCATTCTTCCTCTCAGAGATGCTCTGTATCTTACCTCTTCTGGCGTTAAGATCGCCTATCACCTCGCCCATGTACTCTTCTGGTACGATCACCTCTACCTTCATGATGGGCTCAAGCAGCACAGGATGTGCTTTGGATGCAGCCTCTTTGAAGGCCATAGAACCAGCGATTTTAAAGGCCATATCTGAGGAGTCCACCTCG
>JALWBK010000091.1 GCA_027037155.1 bacterium
CCTCTATCACGTCTACTCCCAGCCTTGCCAACTGTTTGGCTACTATGAGCTTTTCATTGATGTTCATGGAGAATCCGGGGGCTTGTTCGCCGTCTCTCAAGGTTGTGTCAAAGATGTAGACCCTGTTACTCATCTTAAACCTCCTCCCTCTTTTGGTTCAAAATAAAAAAGGGGCCATGAACCTCTTTAGGCTCATGGCCCCTTTAAGCTTTAAGGGCCACGAGCGGTTTGCCCGCCCGTGGCCCTTTTATACTACGGACCCGGGCGGGCGCAGGTAAGCAGTAGAGCGAGCAGATCTAACAACTTCTTCTGCATTTCCCTCTCCTGTCCTTTAGCTTTGCTGCAAATGATATGAAGTGGGGTTATATTTGTCAAGTAATTCTGTTTTTAAAATTTTTTTGATTTCGCTTTATCATCTTTGCCTTGACGGGTGTTGAAGGCTTTGGGTAAGGTAGATTCTACTGTTTCGGGAGGCTTAGGTTGGATAAAAGCGTTGTTGAAAGGGTTGTTTCAGCTGTTTGTGAAGTGGTGAAAGGAAAAGAGAAACAGGTGAGGCTTGGAGTATGCTGCCTGTTGGCAGGTGGGCATCTGCTTCTTGAGGATCTTCCTGGTACAGGCAAAACCACCTTTGCTTTGGCGCTGGCGCGGGCTATTGATTGCGAATTTAGGAGGATTCAGTTTACAAGCGATTTGCTTCCTTCGGACATCCTGGGAACCGAGGTTTATGATTCAAGGACGGGGGAGTTCAGATTTAGAAAGGGGCCTGTTTTTACCAACGTTCTTCTTGCGGATGAGATAAACAGGGCCACTCCCCGCACCCAGAGTGCTTTTATGGAGGTGATGTCAGAAGGGAAGGTTAGCGTTTCGGGAATTAGTGTGGCTTTGCCTCAGCCTTTTTTCATAATAGCTACTCAGAATCCCGCTGATCTTTACGGAACCTATCCCCTTCCCGAGTCTCAGTTAGATCGCTTCATGATGCGCTTGGAAATGGGGTATCCGGACTTTGATGTGGAGGTGGAGATAGTAAAAGTGGGTGGATTTTACAAAAAGGCTTTAGAGTTAGAGCCGGTGATTAAGGGTGAAAAGGTGATAGAGCTTCGTGAGCAGGTAGAAAAGGTGAGGGTTTCTGAGTCTGTGTTAGGTTACATAGTGAGGATAGGTGAAAAGAGCAGGTTGAATGAATCCTTCAGGTTTGGGCTTTCCACGAGGGCGCTTATAGATCTAAAGAGGGCTTCACAGGCCTGGGCCTTTATGAAAGGCAGGGATTACGTGATTCCAGATGATGTGAAAGAGGTCTTTCCCTTTGTGGTGCATCATAGATTGTGGTTCAGGGATGAGGTTTCCCCTGCTGTAAAAGGAGCTTTGTTGTTGGAGTTTTTAGAGAGTGTACAGGTTCCTCTGTGATGGCTGGAAAGCGGTACAGGGTTAGAATTGCCAAATCCGGCTATCCCTTAGTCTTTCTTACCATTGCCATAGCCTTAGCAGGGGTAAACACCGGTAACAACCTGCTTTATCTCATAGCTTCTGGTGGTCTTGCCCTTATGGCAACGTCTGGTTTTCTCTCCTTCGTGAATGTTTCAAGGATCAAGGTGGATGTTGTGTTTCCACCAGAGGTATATGCGGGGATTCCTTGTTCGGTTAAGTTTAGAGTTAGAGGACCCATTTGGAGGTGCTTCTTTTTGAAGATTGAGACAAAGTACGGGGATGCCAGTGTCAGTGTTTTGAAGAGAGAGGCAGTTTTGGATGCAATCCTCGTCCTTCCCAAAAGGGGCAGGGTTCGTATTGAGAATGTGTGGGTCAGTTCAGGTTATCCCTTTGGCTTTTTCGTGCGTTCAAAGAGAGTGGTAGTGGATTGCGAGGTACTGGTCTTTCCCAAACCCGTAGCTGGAGATGTGCCACTTCTTAAAGCTGATGAGATTGGGAGGATGGAGCCTGTGCTTAAGGAGGAGGGAGAGATAGGGGATGTTTGGGATTTCAGAGACTATAGGGAGGGAACACCAGTTAGCAGAATTGCTTGGAGGTTGTCTGCAAGAAGGGGGAGGTTGGTGGAGAAGGTCTTTGAGTCCATAGGCTCTGGAGCTGTTTTGCTGGACCTTTCGGCTGGCTACGATGAGAGCCTTTTAAGCTGTGCCACCCACTTCGTTCTGGAGGCTTTTAGAAGTGGAGTTCCTGTGGGGATTAAGTGGAGGGACAGGACTGTGCCTCCCGGTACAGGCGCAGCTCATAGGTTGAAGCTTTTAAGGGAGCTTGCTCTTGCGTAAGGTGAGGGGAAATGCATTGGCCTTTTGGTGTGCGGTACTGGGAAATGTGCTTTTACTGCTTTACAACCTTAAAGTCCTTCCTTTGGTTTACGTTGTAGGATCTGGTTTCCTGCTTTTTCTCCTTCTTGTTAGGGACGTAAGGCGTAGTGGCTATCTCAGCGTGGGGGCGCAACTTTTGTTCACTTTCCCATTCTTGCTCTACATGGCTCTTTCCCTTTCTCCATCTCATCTTGTGGAGCACCTCTTGGGTTTTGCCATGGTTATGGCTGCGGCCAAGGGTCTTGGAGAGAGAAAGGCCAAGGATGTGTTGCAACTTTTTGCCTTGGCTCAGTTGAGTCTTGTCGCTACGGCCACCCTGCGTATAGATCTTTCCTTTGCTCTGGTCTTTTGCACAGAAGCCTTCCTGTTTATTACGGGTCTGTTTTTCATACACGCTTCAACTCAGAGCAGATTTTTGACTCTATCTGAGATTAAGAGCCTTTTCGTCCTCGGAGTGGTGTCTACCTTAATCGTTTTTGTTCTTACGGTGATTTTCTTTGTGGTTCTTCCAAGGCCCAAGTATGCCTTTCTTTCTGCACCGTGGGGAAGAAAGGCGAGAACTGGTCTTTCTTCCAAGGTGAGCCCAGGTGAGTTTGATAGCATTAAAGAGAGTGATTCGGTGGCTTACCGAGTCAGGGTATTGAGAGGAAAGCTTCCCCCTTCCAGGTACTTCAGAGTCTATGTGTACGGAAGGTACACGGCAGGTGTTTGGAGTGCTGTACCTGTGAAAAGAGAAAATCCGTCCTGTTCAAAAGGAGAAGAGGTTGTCTATGAGGTGGTACCATCAGTGCCAGAGCCTGTTCTGCCGGCTCTCGGATGTCCGGTGGATGTGGTTACTCTCAGAGGGCCCAAGGCCTATGTGGCTGAGGAGCATCTTCTCAGGTTGAGGAGGGTACCCGATGGCCCTTCCCTTTACAGGGTGCGTTCTGTGCTTAGTGCTGAGATGGGAGCCAAAATACCGCCCTCTTACTTCCTTGAGGTGCCTGAGTACTTGAAGGATAGACTATTGAGGATAGCTCTTCCTCTGCGGAAAGCCACAGACTTTGATACGGCGCTTTCCATAGAGACCTTTTTGAAGAGAAACTTTCGCTACACTCTAAAACCAGGAAGGCCCAAAGGCGAGCCTGTCCTCTGGTTTCTTGAGAGGGGCAAAAGTGGAAACTGCGAGTACTTCGCCTCTTCCATGGTCTTGCTATTGAGGGTGCTTGGAATTCCCGCCAGGATGGTGGGAGGTTACGCCCATGGCACATGGAATCCAGTTGGTAACTATTTGATTCTCAGG
>JALWBK010000092.1:0-6345 GCA_027037155.1 bacterium
TCGCTATAGTGTGTTGGACTTTAAAGGGGTGACGGCTGTGACTCCCAATGAGCCAGAGACAGCAGCGGCCTTGGGCATTGCCCGTGTGGATGATAGTAACGTGGAGGAGTGTGGCAGAAGGATGCTTTCTATATTGGGGACCGATGCCGTTCTCATTACCAGGGGAAAGAAGGGCATGGCTTTGTTTGAAAGGACCGGTGGTGTCCATCATATAGATATATACGGCACCGATGAGGTGGCTGATGTTACAGGTGCTGGAGATACGGTGATAGCCACCTTTACCTGTGCCCTCGCTTCTGGAGCCACTTTCTACGAGGCTGCAAGGCTTGCCAATTATGCAGGTGGTATAGTGGTTATGAAGATGGGTACAGCCACTGTTGAACAGAGGGAGCTTTTGGAGGCGGTGGAGGATGACCTGGGGGAGTGAGAAGATCAAGTCTATAGAGGAGATAAAAGGGATCATTGATGAGGCCCATAGATTAGGGAAAAAGGTGGTCCTTGCCAACGGATGCTTTGACATACTGCATGTGGGACACGTAAGGTATCTTAAAGATGCCAAAAGGCATGGGGATCTTCTTGTTGTGGCTGTAAATTCCGATTCATCGGTGAAGAGGCTCAAAGGTCCCACAAGGCCCTATATGCCACAGGACGAGAGGGCCGAGATTGTGGCGGCCCTTGAGTGCGTGGACTACGTCTTCATCTTTGAGGATGAGAGGCTTGACAGGATTATACGCTATCTCAAGCCCGACTTTCAGGCCAAGGGCACCGATTACACCGTGGAGACGGTGCCGGAGAGGGAGGCTGTGGAGTCCTACGGTGGCAGGGTTATAATCTGTGGTGATCCCAAAGATCACTCAACAACCGAGTTGATTGAGAGGTTGACTCAAGATGAGAAGGACTAAGATAGTGGCAACTGTTGGTCCTTCAACGCAGGAATTGGAAGTGCTCGTGAAGCTTATGGAAAAGGGAGTTGATGTCTTTCGTCTGAACTTCAGTCACGGTGACAGGGAGTACCACAGGGAGAATATAGAGAAGATAAGGCAAGCCTCCAAGGTAGTGGGAAGGCCTGTTGCCATACTGCAGGATCTTTCCGGTCCCAAGATAAGGGTGACTTATATTAAAGACGGTAGTGTGACACTTCACCAGGGAGCCGTTATCAAACTGAGAAGGGATACTGCCGAGGATCCCGATGCCATTGCAATCTCTCATCCAGAGGTGTTGGACGATATTGATGTGGGAAACTTCATCACCATGGCCGATGGAACCATACGACTTAAGGTGGTGGATAAGGATGCAAGTTACGTTTACTGTGAGGTATTGAATGGTGGGGTGCTCTCTCTGAGGAAGGGCGTCAACTTTCCCGGAGTGGATCTAGACATTCCTGCAATGACCGAAAAGGATGTGGAGGACCTTAAATTTGGTATCTCACAGGGTGTGGACATAGTGGCCGTCTCTTTTGTAAGGGACTCTGTGGATGTGTTGCTTGCCAAAAGGTACGTGAAGAGCTTCGGGGGAGATCAGCCGGTGTTTGCCAAGATAGAGA
Source organism: bacterium (assembly GCA_027037155.1). Lineage (GTDB taxonomy): Bacteria > Thermosulfidibacterota > Thermosulfidibacteria > Thermosulfidibacterales > Thermosulfidibacteraceae > Thermosulfidibacter. Next base: position 1,544 of record JALWBK010000092.1, read on the forward strand.
GGAAAGCGGCGGTGGAGAATATAGACTCCATAATAGAGGCCGCCGACGGCATTATGGTTGCAAGGGGCGATTTGGGGGTTGAGATAGAGATTGAGAAGATCCCTGTGCTTCAAAAGCAGATGATAGCTAAGGCCATAGACATGGGTAAACCGGTCATCACCGCAACGCAGATGCTCACCTCCATGATCAACTCACCTTTCCCCACCAGGGCTGACGTTTCTGACATAGCCAACGCGGTGCTTGATGGCACCGATGCGGTTATGTTGTCCGATGAAACCACCATCGGTAGCTATCCCGTTGAGGCGGTGGAGATGATGGGCCGCGTTATAGAGGAGGCGGAAAAGATGTACAGCTTTTTCCGCAAACCACCCCGTTTAACACAGGAAGCGGCCCTCTCTTACTCTGCAGTTATTCTCTCCCGAGACATTAACGCCGATGGTATGGTGGTCTTTACCTGTACCGGCAGATCTGCTCTAAGAGTGGCCCGCTACAGACCTAAGTGTCCCATCTACGCTTGTACCGTTAGCGAGAGGGTTCTGAGGAGGCTTTCAGTGGTATGGGGTGTGGTGCCCTTTGCCGTTTTGCGCACCTATAAGGACTCTAAGGAGATGGTTAACGACTTTATGAGCCTTGCCAAAGAAGAGGGTATCTTCAAAGATGGGGATAAGTTTGTGGCGGTGCTTGGCACCCATTTCAGCCATTCCAAGGGCACCAACACCGTCACTTTGCTGAGCTGACTATGTCTTGAACCCGTCGGTGAGTTCTTTTAGTCTCTCTGTGCTTTCCAGTATCTCTTTTATGCTCATCATTATGTCGTGTATCGCCTTTGCCTCTTCTTCCACGGCGATATTTATCTCTGATAGTCCCTGAGAGAGATTACTGGTTGCTATCTTCTGTTCCTCTAAGGAGTGGTGAATGGCTTCCAAATCCTCTTTGGCTTCGCTGCTTTGCTGCTTTATCCCTTCTAAGATAGAGGCGGCCTCCTCAGCTACTTTAGAGAGATCCACTATGGTGAGGCTGTTTTTTTCTACAAGTTCCACGTACTTTTCAATTCTGTCCCTTATTCCGTTCATGATGTTTTCAATGCTTTTGGTCTGTGCAGTGGTTTTTTCTGCCAATTTTCTCACCTCATCTGCGACCACTGCAAATCCTCTGCCATGTTCACCGGCCCTTGCTGCTTCTATGGCGGCATTCAGTGCCAGTAGGTTCGTCTGATCAGCTATCTCATTGATCACATCAACAACAGAGGTTACTGCCTCGGCATCTTTTCTCAGCTTCTCAATCTCTTTTGCCATAACCTCAAACTCATCCTTTACCTTGAGCATCTGGTTGGAGAGATCCAGTATGTAGTTGTAGCTTTCAACTGCGTTTTTCTCGTTATTTTTGGCCTTCTCGGCAACCTGCTTGGCGGTCTCTTCTATCTGCACCGCGGTTCGCTCAAGCTCCTCAGCCGCTGCGGCAAGACTTACCGTAGTTTTGGAGGTCTCCTCAATGGCGGCGGAAAGCTCTTCGGTCGCTGCAGATGTGGTTGTTATCTTCTCTTTCACAATGTTTACCGCCTGCTTCACCTCGCCAATTAACCTTTGGAGGGTGTCCATGAATCTGTTGAACCAGTTTACCGCCTGGCCCAGTTCATCCTTTGTGTCAACGCTGAAGCGATAGGTAAGGTCTCCTTGCCCTTCAGAAAGCTCTCTGAAACCAGCCACCAATTTCTGGGAGGTGCTGACTACCTTACTTGAGATAATATATGCGATTAAAATACCAATGAAGAGATTGATGAGCATCAGCACGGTCGTTAACTTGATGGCGGTACTGTTGGCCGAGGCCTGATAGATAAAGACTTTGTCAAGATGTTGCGTGAGATCTTCTCTGAGTTTGGACAGAGCACTTGTTATCTTTTCTCCCTTGGAGTTGATCTCCTCTATTATCTTCTTCTGTTCGGAAGAGACGCTGAGGCTACCAAATTTTTGGAAGTCTCTCTCTATAATAGCCTTCAGGGCGGAAACCTCTTTGATGGCTTTTGATACATCGCTGGCGGCCTTTCTATTTTGCAAAGATGCCTTTAGAGATTTGAGGTCAGAGCCGGCACTTACTAACATGGATAAAGAGTGTTTTAGTTCCACATCGCTTCCTGTTAGCAGTGCAAGAAATGCCTTCTTGAGGGATGTGTGAACCTTCCTCTCTGCGTAGTTTATCATGCGTATCGTCTTTTGCTGTTCTATCCTGAGATCCTGTGCAATTTTCTTCATTCTGTTCATTGTTGTAATGTTTACAATAGCCACTGCAAACGAGAGTAGAATAATGATCAACGTACCTCCGAAGATCTTTGCTCTCAGACCCATTGAACACCTCCTAAGGTAAGGAATCGTGAGAATTGGTGAAAACTTAACCCTTTAGCTTTAAGTTATTGAACTTGCTTGTGGTAAGTCAAGTTTTTGTGTACATTCAAGAACATGAGGGATAAGGTTTTGGTGTTTAACTGTCCTCACTGTGGCAAGCAGAATCTGGTTTCTTCTGAGAGGCTTAAACTTGCTAAGAAGAGACCTGTGAAGTGCTGGGTGTGTCAAAAGGTCATCCCAGTGGAGCTAATTGAAAAGATTTCCGAGGTTAGCGATTAAAGCTGGGATAGCCTCTTTTGTACCTCCTCTGGTGTAAAGGTGATGTGTGGTAATACCACAAAAGACCCTGTTCCATAGGCTATGAGTGTTCCGTCTTCTCTTACAACTTTGGCTTTTGCAACGGCGGTTCTTTTGCCCTTGTGGATGATTGAGCCGTGGGAGTAAATGTTCTGTCTCTGGGCGGGTTTGACCATGTAGGTATGCAGCTCAAAGGTGGTTATCCAAACCCACGGGTACTGGGCGGCTGCGGTGAACCATGTGGCGTTGTCTATCATGGTGGCTATGATGCCCCCATGTATATCCCCCATGGCGTTACACACGCCGGCGTTGAAGGTCAGTTTAAAGTGGGCATTGCCCTCTTCATCAAACCATAGCCTTGTCTGGGTTGTTTTTGATATTGGAGCTTTCTGGTATATCTCTTCTAAGGTTCTCCACCACTTTTCTAATTGGTTCATTTCCCCTGGATCTGAGACATAAATTTTTTCATCTTCTCCATGGCACAACTTAGCAGCTCCATATTGCCCATCTCTGGAGTGAAGATGGCGATTCTCTCAACCCAGGTTTTAGGATTTTTCACGGTGCTGCACTCCTCCAACAGGAGATATCGGGTTTTGCCGTTGGGGGTTCTCATCTCAAAGAGTCTATTCTTGCACGTAAAGTCGTCTTGAAAGTGGAGACGCTCGTTGGGATTCATGCCGTAGATATAAAACTCCTTGGTGTACTGGCCCTGGGGGGTTTGAAAGAGCTCTTTGTAGGAGACCAGAGGTTCGTATTTAAAGAGGCAGTCTTTGAATATTTCCTGTCTGACGATCAAGGCCTTCTTGAATTTTTCCTCTACTTCCTTCACGGGTGTGTTCTCTGTTTTGGCTTCAAACTGAAGCACCTTCTTTAAGAAGTTTTCTGGGGGCAGCATGCACGCGGTGGCCTTTTGTGCATCTTTCTGGATGTAGGCCTTTACGAACAGGGAGCCTACTGGTTCAGAATGTGCCACTGTTGCAAAGGACACAAAAATTACAAGTATCGCTAAAGTTTTAAATTTGGAAAGCATAATATCCTCCCTTGGCTTTTTGTCATTATACTATGCTTTACTTAAAAGGCAAAGCATCGTTTAAGAGAGGGCTACACGGGCAAAGTAAAGACCGAAGAAGGCAAGCATTAAAGAGCACGCGTAAGGCAGGAGTTTGTAGCCCTTTCCAGCAATAAACCTTTTGGCTTTAGCAGTACCTGCTGATACAAAGAAGTACCATACAAGGTCTGCCATGATATGGGCAGAGTAGAAGATCGCGGCTCCCCAGATATTAAAGCGAAGTGCCATTTGGAGATAGGCTAAGCCTATGGTTGCCCACCACAGGAACCAGTAGGGATTGGAGAGGCTGGTGAGGATTCCCTTTATTGGTAGGTCCCACCAGTTCCCGGTGGTTTCCGTGCTTTGATCAAGCTTTACACCTGACTGGGCTTCCTTGGCAGTTAGATACGCCAATACAAAGAGGGTGACGGCTCCTAAGGAGGCGGTAATTTTTAAAGCCTTTGGGGTCTTTAGAAAGCCTGCGGCTCCCATTGTTACGGCTACCACCACTGGTATCTCTAAGATGGCGTGTCCCAGTACTATGAGTGGACCTGCTATGGCACCTCTTTTGGCCGATTCTGCAAGGGTTATGGTGAGAACAGGACCTGGAGAGGCGGCACCTGAGAAGGATATCAGAAATGTGGTTAAGGCAATTTGTAGGAGGCTATTCATCTGGATATCTCCAACAATATCCTGTGGGCTTTTACCGCAGCCTCTGGACTGTTGAAGATGGGCACTAACCCTTGGGCTTTTAGCCTCAGTACGTCCCTCCTTTCACCTCCCACGTAAACCGTTATGGGTTTATTGTAGGTTTTCATTATCTCGGCTACCTTTTTAAGTAGATTCTCTACGAACTGCCATTCTTGGTAGAAGAACTGGGTGGAGAAAACTATTCCATGGTATGTGTCAAGCTGAGCTATTCGCTCTATAAGTTTCCAGTAGCTTTCCATGTCGTAGAGGTCTCCTAAATCAAGTGGATTGGTTGTCTTTATCACCTTGGCTCTAGATCTTTCCCTTACAAAGCAGACGATCTCTTCTGGATACGGGGGTAGCTCAAAACCGTGTATCCCTGCTGCATCGGCAAGGATAACGCCCTCTCCACCTGAGCGAGAGAGGAT
>JALWBK010000092.1:6355-11401 GCA_027037155.1 bacterium
CTGCTTTATGCACGCGGTTAATAGCTCGTCCTTTACCGCTAAAGAGGCCGTGTGAAACTGGGCAATCCTCCTTGAGACTTCTGTGACGTTTGCCTTGTGAACTATTACTGGTTTGGGACAACATTTAAGCGCTTCAAAGAAGGCTCTTCCGTTCTTTATACTCTCAAGGTAAAGCAGAAGGACTTTCGTGTCGGGATCTTTTGCAAGATACTTGAGATACTCAATCTCGCTGAGCACCATCTTATTGCCTATACTTATGCAGGTGCTTACTCCTATTCCTTCTTCACTCAGCGCGTTTATGTAGCTTAAAGCAACTCCTCCGCTTTGGGACACTATTGCCACTTTCCCCTTTTTGATCCTTTCGGGATTGAGTGTTGCGAAGGGGGTTACAAATCCGTTGGTAAAGTTCATTATGCCTAAGCAGTTGGGTCCCACTATGAGCAGGTTGTTTTCCTCTGCGTAATTTTTAAGTTTTCTTTCAAGCTCCTTGCCTTCCTCTCCGTATTCTGAAAAGCCTCCAGTGTAGATTATAAAGCGCTTGACCTGTGCCTTCTCGTGAAAGAGGTAAACCGTTTCTGGAACCTTGGGAGCGGGAATGAGGATACATGCAACATCTATCCCTTCTGGTATCTCTGTGAAGCTTCTTATTTTATGCCCGAAGATGCATCCCGTTTTTCTTCCGAAAGGGATTATCTCTCCTTGAAAGCCAAAGCTTATGAGGTTGTACATTATGAATCTTCCTAAGTTGTCCTCTGAAGGGGAGACTCCAACCACTGCAACCTTTGAGGGATTGAAAAGTGTCTCCATTTAGCTTCCTCCGAGGCTTTTGTTTTGCTAAATTAGCCGAAAAAGAGGTGAAGTTAAAGGGAGAGGGATGGCGATGGCTTTCCTCAACGAACTTGATTCTAAAAGGCTTTTGGCTAAAGAAGGTTTTGAGGTGACCATGCCTGAGGTTGTCTCTAACCTTGAAGAGGCGAAAAGGGCTGCTGAGAGAATTGGCTATCCCGTGGTCGTTAAGGTCTTCTCTAACAGAATTGTTCACAAAAGTGATGTGGGCGGTGTGGTGGTGGGGATAGAGGATGAAGCTGCCTTGAAGAGGTCATATAGTGAAGTATTGCTGAGGGCAAGGGAGATTGACCCTGAGGCGAAGGTCTGCATTCAGAAGTGTGTGCCCAAGGGGGTGGAGCTGGTGGTTGGGATTCACACCGATGAGAGCTTTGGAAAGGTGATAATGTATGGGATAGGGGGAGTGTTTGTGGAGCTGTTGAAGGATGTTTCTTTTAGGCTCGTTCCCATTGGTGAGGAGGATGCTGTTGAGATGATAGAGGAGATAAAGGCAAAGGCGCTGCTTGACGGCTTTAGGGGGCTGCCGGCGGTGGATAAGAGAGCCCTTTCTTGTTTTCTGGTGAAGGTGTCGGATGTTGCACAGGGTAAGGGAATAGTTCAAATGGATTTGAATCCGGTTATTGCCTATGGAGACAGATTTGTGGTGGTGGATGCGAGGGTGCTGTTATGATGGCAATAGAAAAACGTGTGGAGCTGCTGAAGGAGCTTGGTGAAAGATTTGAGAAGAGAAAAGAAGAGCTGATTGAGGGCTTTGCCTGTGATATCGGCGTGGCGGTTAAGATAGGCTCTGCTGAAGTTGAGATAACTGTGGACTACCTGAAGACTATGGAGGAAGAGGTACAGTGGGTTGAAGGTAGAGTTCCCTACGGTGTCGTTGGTGGTGTGCTTCCCTACGATGCTTCAATCATGATGTTTGCAAGACTCGCTGGTTCTGCCGTCATAGGCGGAAACAGAGCTGTAGTGAGCTTTTCTTCTTTGACTCCTACGGTAAGGGACATTGTGGCTGAAGAGGTGAGAGACTTTGCTGACTGGATAGAGGTGAATAAGGATTTTGATAACAGGAAATTTAGCGAGAGATGCTGTGAAGATCGGTCGGTTAGGGTCTTTTTTATCTCAGGTGGCAACACCGTAGGTGAGCTCTTCAAAAATAGGCTTAGCTACTTTGACAAGATCATCTTTGCAGGTCCCAGTGGAATGCCGCCGTGCATCGTATGGGAGGGTTATGATGTTGAAAAGGCGGCTCGCTTTACTGCCAGGAGGGCCTTTTTAAACGGGGGACAGTACTGTACCACCATCAAGAGGGTTTACGTGAAAAGGGAAATTTTCAATGACTTTATGCACTATCTGATGGAAGCGGTGGGGAAGATTAAGGTGGGTGATCCGTTGGATGGGGATACCGATTATGGACCTATAAAGGCCAAAAGAACCAGGGTGTTGGTGGAGAGGGCTTTAAAGATGGTTAAGGGAAAGAGGGTTGTAGGTGAAGTTGATGGCGAGTGGATAACTCCCATTGTTGTGCTTGCCGAGGAGATTCCAGATCTTGAGATGTTTGGTCCATTTCTTGCCGTTAAACCGGTGAATACTGAAGACGGGGCCTTTGATGAGGCTCTCAACACCCGTTATAGGCACATTGCCTACGTGTTTGGAGATATCTCTGAGAGAAATAGGGACAGGATACGAGAGGGCTTCGGTATGGTTCACTTCAATCCAGGCTTCACCTTTTTGCCTTTGAGGGGACCGTACGGTGGTAAGCTTGATGCTGGATGGGTACTGGAAAGAAGAAAAGAGAAGATAGTGAAAAGAGATGGCCCCATCATCTACTGTGTTGAGATGACGAGGCCATCGGTCTAAGTCATTGATTTCTTTTTCTGTTGTCAACGACCCTTTGGGCCTTGCCCGGTTTTCTGGGGATGGTACCTTCTGGTACCAGCTCCAGATCTACCCTGAATCCAAGGAAGTCGTAAAGGTGGGTTGCTAAATGTTCTTTTAGCTCTCCGTTTGCTACTCTGCTTCCGTTCTTTATCTCAAGCACGACCTTTACGTAGGTCTTGCCCTTCTTTTCGTCTATGATGATCTGGTACTCGTTACCCACCTCCTTGTGGCGCATGAGGATGGCCTCTATCTGGGAGGGGTAGAAGTTGACCCCTTTGACCTTCAGCATGTCGTCGGTGCGTCCTTTGAGCCTGTCCACGCGTAGCATGGTTCTTCCGCAGTCGCACCGTTCTCTGGAAACAATCTTTGTTATGTCTCTTGTGCGGTATCGTATCAGGGGAAGCCCTTCTCTCGTGAGGGTTGTCACGATCATCTCTCCCTCTTCTCCATCAGGTAGAGCCTCGCCTGTTTCTGGGTCAACTATCTCTACGATGTAATGATCCTCCCACACATGGATGCCACATTTATGCTGACAGTCTATGCCCAGTCCAACACCGCCTGTTTCAGTCATACCGATGATGTCGTAGGAATCTATACCCATTTCTTCCTCTATCCTTCTTCTCATCTCGTCGGACCAGACCTCGGCACCGAAGATACCGACTCTGAGGTTGGTTTCAGAAAAGTCAAAGTGCTCTTCCTTGGCAACCTCAATCAGTCTCAGAGGATAGGAGGCTATGGCACAGATAACTGTGGTTCCCATCTCTTTCATAAGCTTTAGCTGCAGCATGGATCTTCCGGCGCCGATGGGAACAACCATTGCACCTATCCTTTCGCAGCCGTAGTGGAAGCCAAATCCACCGTTGAAGAGACCAAAAGAGGGGGTGATTTGCACCACATCCTGGCTGGTAACACCTGCTGCGGTGAGGCACCTTGCCATAATCTCCGCCCACTGCTCTACATCGTTTCTGGTGTAGAAGTTGACAATGGGCGTGCCAGTGGTACCCGATGACATGTGGAATCTTACAAAGGAGTTCTTTGGGGCACATACATAACCAAAGGGGTATCCGTTTCTGAGATCCTCTTTGGTAAGGAAGGGAAGCTGTTGGAGGTCCTTCAGGCTTTTTATATCTTCCGGTTCAACCTTGCCGATCTTTTCCCAGTAAAATCTATTGTTCTCTTTTATGTGGCGGATGGTGTCCTTCAGCCTTTCAAGCTGAATCCTCTCAAGCTCTTCTCTGTCCATCCCTTCAAGGCGTGGTTGATACATAGGCATCTTTGGCCTCCTCAAAGCCTATTTTTAAGGCGGTGATATTCTGTTCGTTTGCTTTCTTAAGGGAATTGAGGTACTCAACTGCTTCCTCCAAGCTTACATCAAATAGACTTAAAAGCATTCCTGCAATGATCATATTGGCAGTTTTTGGATGTAGATTTTCCCTTTCCACCACGGGCTTTACATCTATTCCTCTTTCCCCTATGCCGTATCCCAGAATCAACGCGTTAGGGCTGGTGTAGAGCTCAACCTTGGGGAGCTCGTCAGGATGAAGCACAATGCCAATGTCTGCGTCGTTGTAAAGCATCATCGGTGAGTGGAAGTTTCCCACCTTCATGAAAGCCATCACGCTGCCGCCTCTTGTGGCCATACCGTGGTTTTCTGTGGATATTACGTGAAGGCCTTTCTGGGTGAGGATGCCACCGATGAGTCTCGTAAGGAATACTATGCCCTGTCCACCGGTGCCTGCAAAAACAAGTTTCTTCTCCATGATCTTTTGCTCCTTAAAAGGGGTTTTTACTGTTGTCAAGCTATCTTTCTTTGATTTTTTCCTCAACCTGCACACCGAAGTGGCGCCCTGCCTTTGTGATGTGCACCAGCACCTTATCTTTCTTTTTTAGCTTTACAACGGAAACTGGCTCTCCTTGGGGATTGGTCAATCTTATGGTTTCGGCGTTTTGGAGGATGAGACTTCCCGTCTTGCCCTCGTACTGGGCCTTTACCAAAAGAAGGGGTCTGACTTCCGTCTTGTTTCTGCCAACGATAGCTTCCTTGGCGTTGCCCTTGCTGTCAACTATCAGCACTGTATCACCGCTTCCCAACTCCGAGAGGTATTTGGTTTTGTTGTTGGGACAGAATATGTAGGCGTGTACCCCTCCTGCATTTACCCTAAAGGGCCTTGGTGAAACGTAGGGATTCTCTATGCTTTCGGAATGGACCAGAAACAGAAAGTCGCTTCTGTCTCCAACCAGCATTCCTTCGCCAATATCCATGAGCTCTGTGGTGTCTATACAGCACCTGTATCCCATACCAACAGGCTTTATCTCCGTTATCTCTGC
>JALWBK010000093.1 GCA_027037155.1 bacterium
ATTACAGGCTCAAGGGCCTTGCCCACTTCAAAGGTGAGTTCCTGCTGGGGCGTGATGAGTTCTTCGTAGCCGTTGGCTCTATACCAGAGGTTGCGAAGGCACGGGAAACCTATCTGGCTTGCGCTCAAAACTTTGGGGCCTGTGCTGGTTATTACCTGCATTACTGCACCTCCTGAGGAATCCTTATCTTCTTGCAAATCCCAAAGGTTTTCAGGAGCCTGCCCCAGAAGCTGTTGCTCCAGACGTGGATGACTATGCCGTTGCGGGTTCTCTCCGCCTTCCACCTGAACCTGTCCCCCGAAAGCTCCCTCAAAAACTCAAGGGCAAGCTCGTTGAACCTTAATTGCTCGCTGATTCTTTCCATCACGGGCCTCCTGTCTTGTTGACTGGTTGTATATATAGACAATAAGTCTATTAAAGTCAACCCCACCCCCAAAATTTTTGTCACGGGGTTGACGGGGAGGTGGTGGGGCAATGTAATGAAACTTAAGAAAGATCAGGAGGATAAGCCATGAAGGACTATATTCTGTTCACAGGTGCTGGGGCATCAAAGCCCCTGGGTTATCCCACGACGGTGGACTTTCTTGACATGATTCCTGACTCTCCCATTGTGAAGAGTGCAAGGGAATTTCTAAAGGAAAAGCTGGGAAGATACGACGTTGAACATATAGTCACTCTATTTGAAACGATAGATAAGTTTTTTGGCACAGATGCTGGGGAGTTTATCAGCAAAAGACTGCCAGTTGATTATCAGAAAAGCAATTTTCAAAAGATCTACAGAGACCTTAAACGACTTTTCTTAGAAGTCTATTCAAAGCTTCCTGATTTGAAGAAGCTTGAGGCAGCATACATGCCTTTACTGGAGTATTTGGGCTACAGGGAAAACAAGATACACTGGTTTACCACGAATTACGACCCAACTCTGGACTATCTGTGCATCAAGAAACTGAGTGATTACTACATAAGTGGTTTTCCCAACAACGAATGGAAGCCCGAAACTTTGGAAGCGAATAAAGCTGGCGTGTATGCTTATTTTTTGCATGGAAGCACGGCTATACATCGTAGAGAAGATGGAGACATTGTTCTTGCGAGAAACTACAAAATGAACCCGAGGTTGGATTACAACGTCCTCGTGTATCCGGGCCTGACCAAGGAAGGCGAGAAGCATCCTATCTTTGAGTTTTATTACAATGCCCTGAGGGACAGGCTGAGAAAGACAGAGCTTGTGATAGTCATAGGCTTTTCCTTCAGGGACAGAGACATAAACGAAATTTTCATGGAAGCTTTTAATGAAAACGACGGACTTAGGCTTGTAGTGGTAGATTCTGGAATAAACAACCTGCCTGAAGGGTCAAGCTTTCCTGAGCTGAGGGAAAAGCTTGGTGAAAGGTGCATAACGATACCCAAGCCTTTTGGGGATGGTAAAGACTTAGTGGAGGAGATAAAGAAAGTGTTTGGAAAAGATAAGGGCTTGGCAAGAAAGGCAATTGAGAAGTTTGAATAAATTTTTTCCGCGGGGTTGACGGAGAGGTGACGGGGCGGGTAGAATAAAACAGGCTTTGGAAACGAGAAATTATTAAAGGGAGGGGCGGTATGAGAAAGGCAGTAGTTAAGCTAGGTGTTTTTTTATTTATTTTGCTTTTCTCTGCATCCCTGGCAAATGCTGGTTGTATTCCTTACAGTGACAGGGTTCCGGGTGTTTATGGCGGGTATTTTGACTATACCTGTAATGTTTGTGAAACTACCTTGGATTGTAAGGTAACCTATCATGATTTCTCCAACTACCCTGGTTTGAAAGCCAACGGCAGCTTTAATTTGTATGTAGATGTGGATGACTATTACAGCTACGCTTATGTTGATTTCTTATTCGATGGCGGACCGATATATTTCACCTACGAAGGAGAAAATTATGAAGTTTATTTCAATGAGCTAGAGTTTGATTACAAGGTAACTCCAAATGCAGCATATCTCGTGGATGTTGACGGTGGATTGACTGTTGATGGCCAGTACATTGATGCCTCTGAAGAGTTGGCACCACTTCTGCTTTAAGACAAATGCCCGCCCAGTAGAGGGCGGGCTTCCTACTTAAAGCCCTTACAAGGCGGCGGCTGGAGAGTTGGCGTTTATTGCAAAGATGGCATCAATTTCCTCAGTGGTTAACATCTATTCCCACCACGGTTAAGTATACACACCTTTACTTACCCTCTTCAACGCCCTGTAAATCCTTCCAACCCCTCTGAGCAGCTCCAGCTCGTCAAGGGGTTGGGGAGTTTTGGTTATTCATCTCTACACCACTTGCTGTTTTTACATGCACTTGCAGTTTACTTAGCTTGCAACTCAGTTGAATGGTTAGTGAAAACTTGCCTTTATGATAATAAACTGATTAGCAAAGAAGCAATACGTTCAATAACGGTGAAAATGTATGAGAAAGAGATAAAATACAAGGATTTCAAACACTTGCTGGATACTGAAGAAGAGAATTCGGTCTTTATTAACGAGTTTGGTGTTAACTGGGCAAGTGCAAGAGCAGACATTGCCGTAATTAACGGATTTATCCATCTTATTGAGATTAAATCCTCTCACGATTCGCTTGGCAGGCTTGAGCAGCAAATAAAGCTATTTCTGCCCTATGCTGAAAAAACTACCGTAGTGGTAGCTGACAAGCACTACAAAAAGGTTGTGAGAAAAGCACCTTTCTTTGTAGGTATTTATGTTATGAATGGAAATGACCTTGAAGTTGATAGAGAGCCTATAGTCAGGCAAATTTCCCCGCAGGCCTTGGCTGAGTTATGGTGGTCTAAAGAGCTTAAGATCCTACTTGGAGGAGTGGTAAAAGGAGCCAACAGGCTTTGTGTGGAAGCTTTAAGAAGGCATCTTGTGAGACTGCTTCCATATGACGTGCTGCTTGAATGGACGAAGGAGAATCTAAAGCACAGATACTATGAGCGTTCAAAGAAAATCGTGGATGCAGTGATAAACAACAAGCCTTTCCCGTATCGCAAATTAATACATGTAAATAAGGATTTTATCGTCAGATTAAAGCAGCAATTGTCTCACTACTGGAATATATAGCATCCGGCATTCTTCCCATTAATCCTCTTCAATGCCCTGTAAATCCTCAAATTTACGCTCAATGATGGGTAGCAAGTTTATGGTAGGGAGTATCCTCATGGTCGGGGGTAACATGCAGCACTTCTGGAATACTAAGCCTCTAATGAAGCTGTAAGATATTGACAATCCATTATAAATCAGGAGTCTTGCCCTTCTTTCTTCCGGCAACTCAGGATCTATCTCAAAGAAAAAATCTGCCTCTACATCAACTTTAAGCACAGGTTTTTTTGTGTTTTTGTTATAGTTTAATTTTAGACTTATCACGTGCAACCCATCTTCAGTTATACCTAAGTCAAAGTCCAAGTTTAGATGACTCTTAGGTATCCCCGTTAGATTTTCTTCTATTCTGCATTTTTTTATTACTACTTCTTTAACTTGCAAGTGGGATAATGTTGCCTTCATCTGTACGTTCTCCACATATTAGCTTTATAAGCTTGT
>JALWBK010000094.1 GCA_027037155.1 bacterium
TAAAGCATAGATCCATACCTTTTCGCCAGTGAGGTAGCGTACTTCACCACCATCTCGGTACACTCTCTCAGCGCTACGGCACACAGGATCTTCTCAATACTTACCGGCATAGCCCCCTCCTTTTTTTGTTAATGAACGCCTTTATACGGCGAAGATCCCAATAGTTAAGAACATCCCCCTTTGTCAGCCACCCACGCCTTGCAACACCCACCCCTAACCTGAGCATCCAGAACTGACCTATATGGTGTGCATCGGTGCCTATGGCAAACTTCACCCCAAACTCCTTCGCCCTTTTGACCAACACATCGTTGAGATCCAAACGATCTTGGTGGGCGTTTATCTCAAGGCAGGTGCCCGTCCTTGCCGCCTCTTCAAAGACCCTATCCCAGTCAACGGGATACCCATCCCTTTGAAAGAGCATCCTCCCAGAGGGATGGCCTATACAGGTAACGTAGGGATTGTGCATGGCTGCGATAATCCTCTCTGTGGCATCCTCATTGAAACGGGAGTGAACGGAAGCCACCACCCAGTCAAGCCGGCTCAGCACATCATCGGAAAGATCCAAACTTCCATCGGGCAGTATGTCCACCTCAATCCCCTTCAAGATAGTAAAGCCTTTGAACTTTCTATTTAAACGCTCAATCTCCTCAATCTGCTCAAGTAAGCGCTCCTCATCCAAACCATGGGCAATTTTAACGCTCTTGGAGTGATCGATAATGGCCACAAACCTCAAACCCATCTTTTTAGCCGCCTCGGCAATCTCCTCAATAGAAAAGCCCCCATCGCTCCAGTTGGAGTGAACGTGGAAGTCCCCGCGAATCCCATCATAGGGCACAATCTCCGGAAGCTCACCCTTCAGGGCAGCCTCCACCTCACCCCTGTCCTCCCTCAGCTCAGGAGGTACAAACTGAAGCCCCAGCACCTCATAAACCTCTTCCTCCCTCTCTCCCGCAATCCTCTTACCACTTCCAACCTCAAACACGCCGTACTCGTTTATCTTAAGCCCCTTTTCCTTGGCTATCTCCCTCAAGTGAACGTTGTGCTCTTTAGATCCGGTGAAGTACTGAAGAGCAGCCCCCCACTGGTCTTTCTTAACCACCCTGAGATCCACCTGTCTCGTACCTATAAGCACGCTGGACTTGGTGGTTCCCTTGGCTATCACCTCACTTACCCTATCCATCTTCACAAAGCGATCCATTATCACACCAGCATCGCCTACGGCCAAGATGTCTATGTCACCCACCGTCTCCTTCATCCTCCGAAGGGAACCGGCGTACTGGATCCTCTCACAGTAGGACTCAAGCTGCGAGACCACGTACTCTGCCAGCTCCAGCGCTTCCCCCAAAAGCATTCTATCGCTTCCCTTAAGATACAGCTGCAGCCCCTTCTTGATGTTTTCCACCTTCTTGGGTCCCATACCGGGAAGCTTGGCAAGAGATCCGTCCTCTATCACCCTCTTCAAATCCTCAAGGCTCCTTACCCCAAGCCTCTCGTAGGCAAGCTTCAGCGTCTTGGGTCCAAGATAAGGCACATCTAAAAGCTCCGCCAACTCCTCTGGAAATTCCCTTCTTAACTCCTCATACTTGGAGATGGTGCCGGTTTTAATAAACTCCTCTATCTTCTTTGCTATTCTCTCTCCCACACCGGGGATCTTGTATATATCCCCCTTCTCGTAGATCTCGGCTATGTCCTCAGACAGGGATTCTATAGCCCTTGCAGCCCTGCGATAGGC
Source organism: bacterium (assembly GCA_027037155.1). Classification (GTDB taxonomy): domain Bacteria; phylum Thermosulfidibacterota; class Thermosulfidibacteria; order Thermosulfidibacterales; family Thermosulfidibacteraceae; genus Thermosulfidibacter. Next base: position 1,733 of record JALWBK010000094.1, read on the forward strand.
ATTAATTTTATAAATGAGCTCCCCTTTCAGCTCCAAAAAATCCGCTATTCTGTTGAGAACCTTAGCAAGCTCCTTATTTCTGCTCATGACAAGAGTATTGTATTACTTGATTTTTTTTCGCTCAACCCTATATTTTGCAAAAACTTTTTTAGCAAATGTGGGGTGATAACAGGTATGATACCTTGGGAAAAGTTAGATAGGTTTCAGAAAGAAGCCATAGAAAAGCTGAGAGAAGGCTACAACGTTATAGTATCCGCACCTACGGGAACGGGAAAGACTGCTATAATAGACCATGTGATTGTGGACTGGATAGATCAGGGACACCGCATTATCTACACAGGGCCCCTCAAGGCACTGTGCAACCAGAAATTCAGAGATTTCGGAAAACTCTTAGGTGAAGAACGAGTGGGACTTATAACCGGCGATGAGGTTGTGAACGAAACCGCTCCCATGCTGGTAATGACCACAGAGGTCTTAAGAAACATGTTACAGGAAAACACCCTCTATCCCATGCCCAAAATGGTGGTTTTCGACGAGATACACTACATCGCCGATGAGCAAAGGGGAGCTGCTTGGGAGGAGAGCATAGTTCTTCTGCCCACGGATACCCAAATACTGGGACTTTCTGCAACAGTGCCCAATGCCGACGAACTTGCCACGTGGATTGAAGTTGTAAAGGGACGGGAGACCCACGTGGTGAGACACCATCAGAGAGCCGTACCTTTGAGGATGTTCGGGGTCATTAAAGAAACAGGCATAGCACCCCTTGCCAAGGTGAGACGCATCGCCGAAAGACATAAAAAGAGAAGAAAGCTCTTCAAGGCCCTCTCCCACACGGAAATCATAAGCGAACTTGAGGAGAAGGGACTATTACCTGCTTTGTACTTTCTGTTTAACAGAAAGAAAGTGGAGGCATACGCCAGAGAGCTCAGCACCTACAAAAATTTTTCCACCAATCAGGAAAAGAGATCCATCAGAGATTTCATAAACCAGCACATAGCCACAGTACCGGAAGACGCTGTGCCCTTCGTGGAAAAGATGAGACCCCTCTTGATAAGGGGTATCGGATACCACCACGCAGGTCTCGTTCCTCATGCCAAAAGGTTAGTGGAGATGCTCTTTGAAAAGAGGCTTTTAAAAGTAGTCTACTGCACATCCACCCTCGCCTTAGGCGTAAATATGCCTGCAAAAACCGTCTGTTTCGACTCGGTCATCAAGTACGATGGAACCACCTTCAGGCCCTTGAAGAACATAGAGTTCTTCCAGAAAGCAGGCAGAGCAGGGAGAAGGGGTATAGATACAGAAGGCTTTGTCATAGTAAGGTTTGATCCCAAAGATCACGAAGAGATTCCAGTTTACGACGAGAGAAACCTGGAACCCATAGAGAGCGCCTTCAAACTCTCCTACAACTCGGTGGTAAACCTACTTGACAAGGAACCTTACGAGAGAATCCTGCAGTTTCTCAACTCCTCCCTCTGGTCCTTCCAACACGAGGCGGAAAAGGAGGAGCTGAAGGAGGAGCTCATCCGCTACAAAGAGAGGCTGGCCCAACTTCCCTCCTTCACGTGCGAGTACAAAGAGGAGTTTTTAGACGCAAGAAAGGCAGAATTGGAAGCGGCCATAGAGAAGGACAACAAGATACTAAACAGCATCGAAGAGGCACTGAGTACACAAGAGCTGTCCAACAGAAAGAGAAAGCGCCTTATAGCAAAGAAAAGATCTCTGGCCGAAGAAATCATCAAACTTGAGTACGCCCTCAAGTCCCTAAAGCTCGAAAGCTGTGAATTCTGCGTGCACAAAACT
>JALWBK010000095.1:0-2688 GCA_027037155.1 bacterium
CTTGCCCTCTACCAGTACAGGAATGGCCATGGCCGATCCTACTTTGGCTGCTTCTTTTTCGTATCCTTTGGGAATTTCTCCAGGGAACTCCAAGAAAAGATGGGGCTTTCCTCTCAAGGCCACTATGCCTGAGATTCCCTTGCCCAAGGGGATATCATTTGGACTTTCAAGTCCTATGGTAACAATGGGTTTTACCAGCTTTTTCACTTTATCGATCCTGCCTAAGAATACGAAGTCCGCACCAAAGATTTTTGATACATTCTCTGCTAAAAGCTGAAGCCTCTTTTCTGTGTCTGAAACGTCAAAGATCGTATTGATAAGCTCAGAAAGCTCACTTACGGTTTTTCTTTCTCTGTTTAGCATGTCCTGAACAACCTTCATTCCCACTATGAGGGAGAGGATGTTGCCTGCGGCACGAAGGTTGGCTTCATCCCAGAAGTCAAATGCTCCCTTTCCTTTTTTCCGTCCTATGCCGATGCCACCCACAAGATGTTCTTCTGTGAAGGCAAGGGGGATGCATAAAACGGGACCTATCTTTTCCTTTAGCTTCTCGTCGCCTCCTTCAAATTCATCAAAGAACCCCCTGAGTGTTTGCCTTTTAACCATGCAGGCGCCCAGAGGACTCATGCCCGGTCTGGCGGGAGGAATCTCTATGTCATCTGCAACGAACCTGTGCAGGTAAAGCACGTCATTTCTCGTGTCCCATATAGATAGGGCTGTATAATCAGCCTTTGTTGTATCTCTTAAGACAATGAGGATTTCATCCACAACCTCTGCCAGACTTTTTTGCTTGATGTTATCAAGTAATGATGCATCAAACACATAGCTCGGAAGTAAAACCTTCTCAAAGTGCATCTTCACCTCTTGTGCAGTTATTTCAAGAATTTAGAAGGCTACGCTATACCACGAGGGATAGGGTGTCAATTGCTGTGGATATGAATGCCTAATTTTTCCCTTTCGCTGACCACTTTTCCTTAATATAATAACCAGTAGACGATGTTGCAAAGATTTTTAATTTGTATTGTTGCCATACTCTTTTCCGTTGGCGCGCAGGGACGGTCTGTTAAAATTTTTGTGCTTGCCTCCTATTCTCCCAAAGATCATTTTGAAAAATCAGAGATTAAAGGCTTGGAGAGTTCTTTAAGGGAGAATTTCATAAACTACAAGCTTCAGGTATTATGGATAAATAGCCGTGGTAACAGCCTTCAAGAGCTTAAAAAGGCTAAGAAAGCCATAGTTGATAAAGTAAGGGAGTTTGAACCATCCGTCATAGTGGCACTGAACGATGCAGCTTTGGAAGTGGTTCTTGAAAACTTTGTTGGAAATGGTCCTCCATGGATAGTCTTCTTCGGGGTGAATATGCTCATAAAAGATTACAACAGCAGGTATCACTTTTTAAGGGGCGTAACGCCTGTCAAGAACGTAACAGGTGTTTTGGAAAAGATCTTCACCCTTGAAAATTTGGAGCTTCTTAACGGATGGTGGTTGAAGGATGACTATAAGGTTATTCTCATATACTCTACAGATCCCATGTCTTTAATTGTAGCTGAGCAGGTTCGGCGCGAACTCAAAGGCTCTCCTTTTAGCCGGCATATCAAATATTACCAAATAGAAACCCTTAACCAGCTAAAAAGTCTTATAGCGACCTTAAACAGAGATCCAGCTGTGAGGGCCATTTTTCCTTTTATGCTTTCTCTGAAGGATCCCTCAAACAACCGCATTGTAGCCACTACAGACCTTATACCTATGCTGAGCAAATTTACCTGTATACCGTTAATAATGCCGCACATTGAAGCAGTGAAAGATGGTACGTGGGGTGGTGTTGTGCTGGACTACTACCGGATGGGAAGAGAAGCAGGTATGATGGTGGTGAAGCTTTTGGAAGGGATGCCTATTGGGGAGATCCCTGTCTCGGAAACGAAAGACTTTATGATAGTATTCAACATCAGAAGAATAAGGGAGTGTGGTCTTCCCGTCCCCGATTATTTGTTGAACCTGGCAGACAGTATTGAAGGAGTATCAGAGTAATGCTCTTTTCTTTAAAGAACTTTATATGGCATGATTTCTTTCATCTATGTTCTGTGGCTCATGTAATCTCAGTAAATGTCCTTATGTTCTTTTCGGTTAGGCAAAAGCTGACCAGATGGCTTGTTAGGGCAAAGGCAGATTCCCAGTTCCTCGTTAGTGCGGCAGTAGCGAACACTGTTATGCTTATTTACCACAACGCTGTTAACAGTAAGCTTTTACCATTTGTGGCAATTGCACTTCTGTTTCTTTCCTTTGCATTCACACTGGTACTGTTCAGATTGAATAATCCTTATGCTTTTATGCTTCAGTTTGCCTATTTAGTGTTCTTTACCTGGAATTTCTATTATCAGCAGAGCTGGATTTTGCCCGTTGTCTGCTATCTTTTGCTGGTCATTATCTCTAAGAGTCTTATAAATATACTTTTTGAAGACTTTGCCTTTAAAATCATCTTTGTTTATGTGTTAATTACGGCTGTGTCTACTGCAGCAATACTTTATATGGTCAATAGCAGGTATGCTTCTCTTATGAAAAACAACTTTAACAGGGTTAGGTTGGCAGCTCATAGGGCAAGGATGCTTTTATCAGACGACACTCTTTTAAAGATTCCCATAACCACAAAGGAATTTGAGGAGGTTTTAAGCAATCCAACATCTCCCGAAG
>JALWBK010000095.1:2698-3517 GCA_027037155.1 bacterium
CTCCCGAAGCAGATCTCTATCTTAAGGTGTTTGCAAAGGCCTTTAAGGCTAAGAGGGTTTATTTCGCGCCTTTTAGAGAAAACAGCCCCTTAGCGAAAGATTTACCATGTTATCAAAAGGTTAAACGGGGGAATTCTTGCTTTTCTCTTAGCCATTCAGATGTTTACATTGCAATTCCAGTATGGGAAGATAGAAAAGCTATTGGGGCCTTAATCTATGAGTTTTCACCAACCTTTATCTTTTCGGATATCGCTTGGGATAAAGGATGGTTTGTGGCAGACTTACAGGGCCATTTATATGCAGGAGATGGTAAAGGCACTTTATCATTTCCCAGTAAAAGGGAGTTGTGGGTATCTCAAGAGGGTAAGGTGGTATGTTTGGAAAAAGCCGTTTACAATGCAAGATGCTTCTTCCTATTGAAGGTTCCCTTTGGAGAAGATCTCTTCATCGGGAGAATGGTACCTCTGAAAGATCTGGTTAATTTCAAGGCTACTGTGTTTTGGGTGTGGCTGCTTATAGCCCTGTTTGGAAACTTGTTCTTCTTTGAACTACACCGATGGAGCGTTTTGACCATAACAGATCCTTTAACGGGATTGCTCAACAGAAGAGGATTTTTCAAAAGATCAGGACGCAAGCTCGCAAATGCCATGTCAAAGAAAGTGTGCTTTCATCTGCTTATGCTGGATCTGGACGATTTCAAGAACATTAACGACACCTATGGGCACAGTGTTGGAGATGCAGTTCTGGAACATGCGGCCATGGCGTTGAGATCCTCGGTTAAGGAAAGGGATATCGTTGCAAGAGTGGGCGGCGAGGAGA
>JALWBK010000096.1 GCA_027037155.1 bacterium
TTATCTAAAACTTCCAAAGCAAAAACTATCTCATCACCCAAAAAGGCTTTAGCAACACTTTCGGCAAGCAAAGAAGAACGTGGATAGAGGGAAAAGCCTCCTAAAATACCCTCTAACTCTTCCAAGATCCCTGAAGAGCTTTCGTGTAGTTGTCCCACCATAAAGAGGGTTCCTCCTGCACTGGGCACCAATTCGCAGTGAAATTTTATATCCATACTGCCCACATCTGGCAGAAGCTTCTCAATCTCCATATAAGCCACTTTTTTCAACCTAAAAACGGGATAGGGATACCAGCGCGATATCACACACGAATAGGGCAAACCTGAAACTACACATACTTCCTCCTCTGAAAAACTATCAGCATACCCTTTCAAAGTTTCAGTTAACTCCTGCACTCTACACTCAAACAGCTTTTCCCACCTTTCCTTATGTGTAAACCCCCTAACAGAAGAACCAAGAAGTTCTACCACAAGCATACCTTCAAAATAGCAGCGTTTACATCTATTGACAATAGTGCAACTGTTTACCTAAAATTGCGCAGCGTCTAAAACAAACAGGAGGACAGAGAAAAATGAAACGGAAAACCGTTGTTGTTTTCAGTACACTTTTCCTCCTGTCTCTTTCTACAGTAGCTTTGGCAGGAGAAGCTAACGAAGCCTTTCATCTCGGAGAAAAGCTGCCCCTCTGGAGCTCTATCCCCTTTGCAGGGATACTACTGTCCATAGCCATCTTTCCCTTGGTGGCGCCAGAATTCTGGCACCATCACTACCCGAAGGTGTCGGCCTTCTGGGCCCTTATAGTAGCTCTTCCCCTTCTGTACGCCTTTAAAGGTGTGGCTGTACACGAAATCTTGCACATATACATAGCAGACTATATCCCCTTCATCATTTTACTCTGGTCTCTCTACACAGTAGCTGGAGGAATGCACCTAAGGGGAACTCTGAGGGGCACTCCGTTGATAAATACCTTGATGCTGACCTTTGGAACCCTAATTGCGTCTTGGGTGGGAACCACCGGTGCAGCTATGCTCCTCATAAGGCCCTTCCTAAGAGCCAATGCTCACCGAAAGTACAGAACCTATCAGGTGGTATTCTTTATCTTTCTCATTTGCAACATAGGCGGTATCCTCACCCCGTTGGGTGATCCCCCACTGTTTTTAGGCTTTCTGCACGGCGTACCTTTCTTCTGGACCACAAAGACCCTCTTTCCTGTACTTGCCCTAAACGCATCCATACTTCTGGTGCTGTTCTTCCTCATTGACTGGTACTTTTACAGGAAAGAGGAGACCCAACAGCCTGTTGATGAAACAAAACTCAAACTTGAAGGGCTGCATAATCTAATCTTCTTAGCTGGGATAGTTGGTGCTGTGCTCTTCAGTGGCATGGTTCACTTGGGACACGTCAGCATTTTTGGTGTTCACAGAGAGATATCCACCCTAATAAGAGATGCAGTTATGGTGATCATGGGTCTACTTTCGCTGAAAACCACATCTTGGGAGATAAGAAAAGCCAACGACTTTACTTGGTTCCCCATCTTGGAGGTGGCATACCTCTTTGCAGGAATCTTTATGACCATGATTCCCCCCATAGCTATCCTCAAAGCAGGAGAGAAAGGCGCCCTCGGGTGGTTTATCGCCTCCGTCAGAGATCCTGCACACTTCTTCTGGGCAACGGGAACACTTTCAAGCTTCTTGGACAACGCTCCTACCTATCTTACCTTCCTCAATACGGCTTTGGGTAGGTTCTTTGCCGGTGTACCTGAAAAACAGGCTATACACATGCTCATCGCTCACAAGTCCATCTTTCTGGAAGCCATTTCCGCAGGTGCAGTGCTGATGGGCGCCAACACCTACATAGGAAACGCCCCCAACTTTATGGTGAGATCCATAGCCGAAGAGGCCGGAGTGCCCATGCCCAGCTTCTTTGGCTACATCCTCAAGTTCTCGCTGCCCATACTGATCCCCGTGTTTATACTCACAACCTTCATCTTCTTCGCCTAAAGGAGGTCCTTCTCAGAGATATTTTTAAGAATAGACATATCCACAGGGTTCCTGAGCTTCTTCAGGGCTTTGGCCTCTATCTGCCTGATCCTCTCCCTTGTCACCTTAAATACCCTTCCCACCTCCTCTAAGGTATGCTCTGCATCCATATCTATACCAAAACGCATCTTAAGAACCTTCTGCTCCCTTTCTGAAAGCGTCTCAAGGGCCTCGTAAACCTTCTCCTTCAAAGCCTCTAAAGTAGCCACCTCTTCAGGCCTCTCAATAGACACATCCTCCACAAAGTCGCCCAAAGAGCTGTCTTCATCGTCTCCTATGGGAGTCTCAAGAGAGATGGGTTCTTTGGCTATCTTAAAGATCTTTTTAACCTTCTCCACAGGCATATCTGCCTTCTTTGCTATCTCCTCAGGGGTGGGCTCCCTGCCAAGCTCCTGGTACAGCTGCCTTCCCGTCTTCACCAGCTTGTTTATAGTCTCTATCATGTGCACGGGAATCCTTATGGTTCTCGCCTGATCGGCAATGGCCCTGGTGATGGCCTGCCTGATCCACCAGGTAGCGTAGGTCGAGAACTTGTAGCCCCTCTGGTACTCAAACTTCTCCACAGCCTTCATCAAACCAATATTTCCTTCCTGTATAAGATCTAAAAGCTGCAGTCCCCTGTTGGTGTACTTCTTGGCTATGCTCACCACCAAGCGAAGATTGGCCTCAGCAAGTAATGTTTTAGCCTCCTTTTCTTCTGCTATTCCCTCCTCTATCTCTTTCAACGCAGCCCTCAGCTCCTCCACGTGGACCGTGGCCTCTTTCTCCACCATCCTTATTTTACGCTTGGCCTCAAGTATCTTCTGCCTCAAGTCGTTGAGCACATCGTATCCCATTCCAGTTACCTTTCTGCACCTCTCCTCTCTCTCCTCCTCACTCTCTAACACATCCACAGCTTCAGACATAAACTCAAGGAACGTATCTGAGGGCATAAGTAAAACCTCCTCACACCTTTTGAGCTCCTCCTGTGCCTCATCCGCTATCTTCACATACTCCCTTATCTTATCCACGAGCCTCTCTATCTGAGAACTGGCGATACTCATGCTCTTAACGACATCTGCCATCTGTGCCTTCTTCTCTTCCACCAACTTCTTTAGCCTCTCCTCCTCTTCCTGGGACAAGCTCTCCTCTGCAAGCCTCCTCCTATACTCCTCAAACTCCTCAAAGAGTCCCTTCAACCTCTCCACCTTACCAAGAAAAGCCCTCTTCTCCTTCTCCACAGACTCAGACCCTGCATCATCCACAATCAAGACCTCTTCTATGTCTATCTCATCATTCTTGAGCAGATCAGCCAACTCAAAGAGCTTCTTTACCGTCATAGGGATAGAAATCACGGTATTTATGGTTTTTAATCTTCCCGCTTCTATCCTCTTGGCAAGCTCCACCTCCTCCTCACGGGAGAGAAGCGGGATATTTCCCATCTCCTGAAGATACATCCTAACAGGGTCTGCTCCTCCACTCTCCCTTTCGTAGGTCTCCTCCTCTACCCCCTCCCATGTTACTACCGCCTCAAAATCCTCTTCCTCTTCTGTAGCATCGGAAAGTAAAGCCACCGCAACTTCAGAAGGATCCTGTACCACCTGAATGTTCATCTCATCCAATATCTTCAGTATCTCCTCCCTCTGCTGCTTATCTTCCATCTCTTTGGGAAGCACTGACCTCAAATCGTCGTAGGTTACATAGCCCCTCTTTTTGCCCATACTAATGATCTTCCTAAGGCTCATCAAACGGGCGGTTTCGGTGAAGTTCATAGGCCCCCCTCCCTGTACTTTCATATTTTTAAGTTTCTAAGCTTTTCAACGTAAAGCCTGAGAAGCTCCCCGTACTCAGAGCTTTTATTTCTCTGAGCCTCCTTGATCTTCTCTTTAAGCTTCTGCACCTCTTTGGCAGCAATTCGCTTTTTCAAAAGCTCAAGAGCCGAGGTCACATCAACCTCAGCCTCATCAAACAAGGCTTTTCCTACCAAAGACATCTCCTCTTCAGAAAGCTCATCAACAAAGGACTTAACATCCCCTCTATCAAGCATCTTTTCTATTAAAGACCTGACTGTTTCATCTTTAAAGCAAGAGGGATCTATCTTTTCCCTCCAGGCCTGCCACAATTCAGCATCTCTTAAAAAAGCTACCAATACATCCCTTTCCCACTCAACCTTCGTACCACTGCGAATTTTCTCCTTTTGCCGATGTCTAATTCTCTTTTTACGAGACAAGGCCCCCTTCAAATCCTCAACGGGAACAAAGATTCTTTCAGATACGTAAGCCAGCACTGAATCTATCACGAGAGGATCCTCCGTTTCCTCTAAAAGCTCAAAAATTTCCTCCAATGCCTCTTTTCTGGAAAAAGAGCCGTCTCCCATTCTCTCAAGAACTATCTCAACAGCAGACCTTGAACGCTCAAGAAGCTCGCTAAGGGCATCTGCTCCGTACCTTTTCACGAAATCGTCCGGATCCATCCCCTCTGGAAGCTCAACGATTTTTCCCTCCACCCCCACCGCATAAAGCATCTTGCTGGCCCTAAAAGCCGCCTTTTTGCCTGCCGCATCACCATCGTAGAGAAGATAGACGTTTTTAGTTAGTCTGCTCAGCATCTTGGCCTGCTCAAGGGTAAAAGCCGTTCCTAAAGAGGCCACCGTTTCCCTGAAGCCCGCCACATGCATAGAGATGACATCCATGTAACCCTCTACCACAATGACCCTATCGGCCTTCCTTATGTAGGGCTTTGCCTGGTTAAGGCCATAAAGAACCTTCCCCTTGGAAAAGATGGAGGTTTCCGGACTGTTGAGATATTTTGGCTCTCCCTCCCCAAGGACTCTGCCACCAAAGGCAACCACATCGCCCTTGTTATCACATATAGGAATCATAATCCTTTCAAAAAACTTGGGGAGAAACCTTCCATCCCTTTTGGTGAAGAGTCCACTTGCCACAAGTTCCTGTTCGGTAAATCCCCTTTTCAGTAGCATCTGTGATAAATCAAAACCGGAAGGGGCATAACCAATCTTAAACACATCCCACCAGAGAGGCTGTATCCCTCTATCTTTGAGGTACTCTCGCGCCTTTTCCCCCACCTCGGTCCTTAAAAAGTTCACATAGGCCTCAGCTATCACCCTGTGCAGCTCCTTCAGACGGTCCCTGTTCCTCTTCTCCTCTGGAGAGAAACCTTTAAGATCTACCTCCACTCCGGCAATCTCTGCCGCCTTTTCCACAGCATCAAGAAAATCCAGGCCCTCTATAAGTTGAATAAACTTAATCACATCACCACCAACCTGACAGCCAAAGCAGTAGAACATCTGCCTGTCGGGACTAACGGTAAAGGAGGGGGTCTTCTCTATGTGGAAGGGACAAAGGCCTACGTAGTTCCTACCCACTCTTTTTAACGGCACATACGCAGATACAACATCAACAACATCAAGGCGGGACTTTATCTCATCCAAAAGAAAATTGATCCCCATGCTTTTGAAAAAGATAGGGAGAAAATGACAAATTTCAAGGGGAAAAAGGGAGGGGGTTTTTTCTCCCCTCCCTTTTTAAACGCATAACTGCTTACTTATGGCAACCCCTACAGCTGGTGGGAGCCTTATAACCCTCTTTCTTCTTGGCCCTGTGGCAGCCCTTACACCTTTTGTGGAATACCCTCATGGCCTTGGGAGCTTCACCCTTCTTCTTGCAGCCATGGCAGGTGAAGCAGGACTGAGGCTCTCCCTGGCCGTTCCACTTGTGGTGGCACACGTTACACTTCTTATTCACGATTTCAACATGAGCCTTGTGGTTAAAGGTGACCGCAGCCTTTCTCTTCTTGCACTGGTCAATGGTAACAGTAGTAGGTGCTGCGGCAAAGGCTACAGCGGTCACAACCATAAAGGCCAAAGCCACCAATCCGTAACCCCATCTCTTCATCACATTCCACCTCCTTCAAGTGATTATGCTCGCAAGTGCTTTTACTCCCTCTTGCTCCCACAGTCAATATATACTATCTATCGGCTCATGCCATGGAAAAGTTTTGAAGAAGCGCCAAAAGATGGATATTTTCTCGTCTTAGTCCACTCCCGCACACTGCCACTGTCGGTAAAGATAAAGGAGTTCATAGAGCAAAATGTTAAAAAGAAAGAGAAGATTCTCATAGACTGGCACATGGAAAGGGACTTAGCCTTAAGATACACTTCAATTCCCCCGAGGCTACTTGTAGCCGACAAACAATGGCGCATGAAAGCATTAGACGACATTCCAACGGATAACATTAGCGAGGTGGAGCCAGAGGTGGCATTTACGGATAGCATCCCTCCCTCTTACAAGTGCCTCACCGAAACCGTTTTGAGGGAGTTTGCGAAAAATCTGCTGTTTCTCTATGATCCTTACACCGGAGGCTTTGGAAGCTGCCCCAAGCTCACAAACCCCAGGGCCTTGGAGGGAGCCATTGCCCTGTGGGTGCTGGACAGAGACATAAGGTTCAGAATGATAGTGGAGGATACCCTCAACGTAATCCTCCACTCTCCAATGAATAAGGATGGGAAGATATCCACATTTTCGTTTCAGAGCAACTGGATGGAGCCCTCAGAAGAGTACACAGTGGAAAACCAATCCCTCATGGCATCAGTGCTCCTCATGGCAGCCAAAAGCATACCCAAACCTGCCTTTAACAAAGAGGCGCTCAAAGTTCTCTCAAAAACGGAAGAACTGCAGATATGCGCAGAGTTTGAAAGGTACCTTTACGCAAGAGCGTTAGCCCTGTGCTACCAGTCCACTTTAGAGCCCTCTTTCCTGGAAAAAGCCGAAAGGCTGATAGAAAAGGCTCCAGAGGATACCTACATCGGTAGCCATCTCGCCTTTGCAGAAGCCCTTTTTGAGCTCTACACTGCCACAGGGGAAGAGATGTTTCTTGAGGCTTTGGACTCAACATTAGAACATATCGTCAACGCATACTACACGGGCAACGCATTCAAGGACTCCACCAGAGATATTCCCCAAAGGTACGGCGTTGAAGAAAACGCAAGGGCGTGCGAGATTCTCCTGAAGATAGCGTATATAAAAGAGAGAGACGACTACAAAGAGCTTGCTACATCCACCCTTGAAAACATGGCCAAGAAGGCATTGGATGAAGGAATACCAGGGCTTTGTTTCATAACTCCTGTGGTGCTTGCCCTGTATGGACCCATGGTAATACACCTCAAAGGACACGACTTTGAACTGAAACGGGCCGCATTTACCCTTATGAACCCTATGAGGATCATCAAACACGAAGAGGCTAAAGACTACAGTGCTAACCTCTGCTTCTCCAACATCTGCTTTCCCGAAACCAGGGACGCCAACCAGCTGAGGGATTACATCGTAAGCCTGCTTCTCACATCAAGAAGATGAGGCAACTTAGGATCCTACATACCAATATGCACAGAGGAGGCTGGGGAGGACAGCCCAATAGGATTCTCCTTCTATCCAAGGGGCTTAGAGAAAGGGGCCACTTTGTCATGATAGCCGCCCCAAAGGGGGCAACTCTTATCAAACGGGCAAGGGAAGAAGGTATTCCCACCTTTGACGAGCTGGAGTTTCCCAAGAAGTTTAAACCCTTCTCCATCGTACGGGACATACTGAACCTGCACAAGGTTATAGTGGAAAACGACATTGAAATAGTACACACCCACGGATCCCAAGACACCTGGGCAGCCACATTAGCTGCGAGGCTGTCTCCAACCCCAAAAGTAGTGATTCGCACAAGGCACAACACCTTTCCTGTGGCAAATCACTTAGGAAATAGGTTGTTAAACAGGAAACTCGTTGACTACATAATAGTCGTCAGTCAGGGCATAAGGGAAACCTACAAAAGCACAGGGGTTTTAGGACACAAAATAGAAAAGATGAGAATCATCTACAGCGCTGTAGATCCCTCACGATTCAAGAATTGCGAAAGGCTTGAGGAAAAGGTTAAGGCCGAGTTCGGGATTGAGGATGAGTTTGTATTCGTTAAGGTGGGAAGATTGGCAAAAGAGAAAGGGCACTCGTACTTTATTGAAGTAGCCAAGCGATTGAACCAAATGCTAAAGAGCCGATTCTTTGCTTTAGGAGAAGGTCCATTAAGGAACAACTTGGAAGAACAGGTGAAGGAACTTCAACTGGAAGAGTCCTTTACCTTCACCGGTTTAAGAAACGATGTGTGTGGCTTCTTAAGATGCGCAGATGTCTTCATCTTCACCCCAATCTCTGGAGAGTCTTTAGGTACCGCCGTTCTTGAGTCTCTGTACCATAAACTTCCAGTGGTATCCTTCAGAATTGAAGGCATCAACGCCTCCGTGGAGGATCGCAAAAACGGATTTTTAGTGGAACTCAAGGACACAAATGATGCCTACCACAAAGCCCTTGCCATTGCCACCTCAAAAAGAGAGAGGACAAAAATGGGAGCCAATGGCAAAAGAAAGATTGAAAGGCAGTTTCTAATAAATAAGCTCATTGAGGACACCGAAAGGCTTTACCTTGATCTTATGAACAGCCTTTAGTCACCCTTCCTATGATAAAAAGAGCCGGAGGTTCTATCCCCTCCCTCTCCTTCACCACAGGCAGCTCCGAAAGGGTGGTTACTATCAGTCTCTCGTTCTCCAGTCCTATGGAACATGCCACAAGAACGGGTGTATCCTCAGGCATGCCATTTTTTACTAGATTTGCAGCTATCTGCTCGCAGGTTGAAACACCCATGTAAACCACTATAGTTCCATCAAGGCCAACAAGCTCCCTATACGGCAGATTCAGAGGCTCCTTCCCTCTTCTGTGTCCCGTTATAAAGGAGAGAACAGAAGCACAATCCCTACTGGTGAGGGAAACCTTTGCCCTTGCACACGCCGCCGAAGCTGCCGTCACCCCAGGAACAATCTCAAAGTCCACACTGGCTTCCCTCAAGGCTCGCATCTCTTCAGAAGCCCTTCCAAAGATAAGCGGGTCTCCCCCTTTCAGACGCACTACATGCTTTCCCTGCTTCGCCTTCTCAACGAGAAGCTCATTTATCCTCTGCTGGCTCACCGTATGTCTTCCAGAAGCCTTGCCCACATAGATGAGCTCGGCATCCTCTTTAGCAAAGCCAAGAAGTTCCTTGGGAACGAGATTGTCGTACAAAACCACATCAGCTTCCTTCAATATCCTCAGCCCTTTGAGGGTTATAAGCTCTGGATCTCCAGGACCCGCCCCAACAATGTAAACCTTTCCCCTACTCACTATCCCACCTCGCAAAGAACCCGTTGAGGAAAAGCACGTTATCAAAACTCTTTGTGTTGGCCCTGGCGAACTCAAGCTCGTTAACCTTTAAAGAGAGGAATCCCATATTTTTCAGACAGGCCCTCTCTTCCGGTGCCACAGGATGCGGATTCATAGGACCCATCTGATAGATGTATATATCCGGCTTCAACAACCTTACCCTCTCACATGAAAGCCTAACGAACTTTTTAAAAGAAGCGATGAGATACCTTCCCCCTGCCCTCTCAATGATATCCACCACTATGTTCTTTCTTCCCGCAAGAAGGTAAGGAGTCTGCATCACCTCGTACACCACTTTAGGACGCTTTTTTAGTTGCTTCACCTTCTTCAACTTCTCTCTTAACTGATTCACAAGCGTTAGAGCCTCCTTCTCTTTTCCCAACAACGCTCCCAAGCGCTTTACGTGTACAAGGATTTCATCAAGGGTTATGGGATTGTAAAGGTAAAAATGCGCTCCAACCCTTTTGGCAAGTTCCTTAGAAAAGAACCTCTCAGACGAGACTATAATCAGGTCTGGATGTAAAGAGGCAACGATCTCAAAGTTGGGTCTGATGTGAGAACCCACTGCAACTGCCTTGGGAAAGAGATCAACACTTTTTGTCTTTCCCACCACCACATAGTCTGCACCCAACCTGTGAAGTACATCCGCCACTGCCGGAGAAAGGACCACAACCCTATGGTAATGCGCTTTCTCAATAGAACAGGAAGGCCTCACCCCTTTTAACGTCAGTATCATACACAAAGCGAAGAAGATCCTCATCAACCTGCTCTCGCCCAACATCTGCCACCAACCTCCCGTTTTTTAAAAACAGAAACCTATCAAAAAACCTTAAGGCCAAATTGACATCGTGAAAGACAGCCACCACCGTCTGGGACAGCCTAACTATCCTCTCTAAGACCAACTTAGCGTTTCTCACATCCATCATCTCGGTGGGCTCGTCCAAAAGCAGCACATCGCTTCCCTGGTTCAGCACCTTTGCCAAGAACACCCTCCTCTGCTCGCCACCCGAAAGCTCCAGCACACCCCTATCCCTCATCTCCCAAAGCCCCAACTCCCGCAAAACCCCTTCGGTTCTCCCCATATCTTCCTTAGCCGGACGCAAGCCTTCGGTATAAGCGTACCTTCCCATTAGTACCACCTGAAAAACCGTATAGTTGAAAACCAAATCAACCCTTTGAGGCAGATACACAACCCTCTTTGCCCTTTCCTCTGCCAGCATACCCTGCACATCCATTCCACCTATCTTCACCCTGCCTTCTCCCTTGAGAAAGCCCGCCATAACCATAAGCAGCGTGCTTTTGCCAGAACCGTTCTCGCCAAGGACAGCCACCTTCTCTCCAGATCCCACAAGCAGTCTGTCTACCTCAAGAAGGAAACTTCCCCTCCTGCAACGCACACCTTCAAGCAAGACTTCAGACATGCCAGTAACTTCTCCTCTTCATAAGCAAGTACAGGAAGAAACCTCCACCACAAAAGGAGGTGATAATACCCACCGGCAGCTCGCCTCCTCCTATCAGGATACTCCTTGAAAGCGCATCTGAAAGCAGAAGCAACAGGGCACCACCATAGCAGGAAGAGATCAAGACCCTTTTGGCATCAGCACCCACCAAGGCCCTCGCCACATGGGGTACAATAAGCCCCACGAAGGCTATAACCCCTGTAAAGGCAACGGAAAAGGCCACCATAAGCGTAGCCCAGAAGAAAAAGTACCTCCTCATGGCAGCAACATCCACACCGGTGGAAAAGGCCGAGGCCTCGTCAAAGCAGAGCACATCAAGAGCGCCCGCTTTACGAAAAACCGCCAAAAGAGCCAAAACAAGAACCACAACCTCGCAAAGCACCTTTTTCCAGCCCACAAAGCTGATAAACCCCATCATCCAGAAGACCACAGAGAGAACGCTCTCCTCTTTAAGAAACTTCAAAAAACTCATGGCAGAGGATGCGATGATGT
>JALWBK010000097.1 GCA_027037155.1 bacterium
GGAGATTTGGCAGGTGGTTTACGATGCCCATCAGAGGGTGCTTGAGGTCATAGATAGGGGTGAGCGAGATTGCAGGAAACTGCATCTGGTAGCTCAAGATGTTATGCGCGAAAAGGGTTTGGATAGTTACTTTGGTCATGGGTTGGGACACGGAGTTGGGCTTGAAATTCATGAAAGGCCCTCTTTGAGCTCCCTTTCTGAGGAGACCTTGGTTGATGGGGCGGTCTTTACTGTGGAACCAGGGATTTACCTACCGAAGAGATTTGGGGTGAGACTGGAGAATATGTATTGCCTAAAAAATGGGCAGTTAAAATGCTTTAATAAAAGTTCTCTTGATATAGTGGAGCTGTAGGGAAGCTTCCCCACAGCTCCACAGAAAGGCTTTTTATTTAACCTTTTCCCTCAGAAGCTTTCCAGGTTTGAACTTAGGCACCTTGCAGGCGGGGATGATGATCTCCTCCTTGGTCTGAGGATTCCTCCCTCTTCTTTGTGCCCTCTCGGCTACGTAGAAGGTTCCGAATCCAACCAGTGTCACCTTCTCGCCTTTGGAGAGCGCATCCATAACAGCCTTGATAAAGGCATCCAAGGCTTTCTCAGCGTTTGCTTTGGTAAGACCTGCCTCCTTGGCAATGTAGCTCACAAGATCTGCCTTGGTCATGACGACCTCCTGTAAGGGTTTTTTATTTCTGTGAAAAATGATATGTGGAACTAAAACCGCTTGTCAAGTGCTTTTGCGGCTTAATTGAGATTTTTACATTTAATGTTGGGGAGGTAGGTGATGGTAGGCATAGTGGGCTTTGGAAAGATGGGCGAGGCCATAGCCAGAGGGCTTTTAAAAAGGGGTATTGAGGTGGGAACTTTTGATGTGAGTGTTGACAGGCGTGATCTTGCTGTAAAGCTCGGCGTAAAGGTTTTTGAATCTAATGTAGAGCTTGTCCAAGAAAGTTATGTGATCTTTCTTGCTGTCAAACCCCAATATTTTAATAAAGTGTGTGAAGAGCTTGAAGGAAAGGTTACTCATTGCTTGGTGGTGTCTATAATGGCAGGGGTAAAGTCACAGAGGATTTGCCGCTGTTTGGGTCTTGACAGGGTGGTAAGGGTTATGCCCAATACCCCCGCCCTTGTGGGAGAGGGAGCATTGGGGGTCTCCTTCTGTGGAGACTTTACGGCTGAAGAAAAGGAGAAGGTTTTAGAGCTTCTTGAGGTAGCAGGTGTTGTGGTGGAGGTGGATGAGTCTCTTATGGATGCGGTGACTGCCCTTTCCGGTTCTGGCCCTGCCTATGTATTTCTCTTTCTTGAGGCCCTTGAGGATGCGGGGGTGAACCTTGGTCTGTCCAGAGATGTTGCAAGGCTTCTTGCCCTGCAAACCTTAAAGGGATCTGTAAGGCTCTTTGAAGAGAAGGGAGGGCTCTTCAGGGAGTATCTCAATATGGTCACCTCCCCTGGAGGTACCACTATACGAGCTCTCAAGGTGCTTGAAGAAAGTGGCTTCAAAGGTTTAGTTATGGATGCAGTTGAGGCTGCTGAGAGGAGGGCCAAGGAGCTTGGATAGGATAATTGTAAGGGGAGCGAGGGTTCACAACCTTAAAAATGTTGATGTGGAGATACCCAAAAACGCCCTTGTGGTTATAACGGGTGTTTCCGGTTCTGGTAAGAGTTCCCTTGCCTTTGATACGATCTATGCTGAGGGGTATCGTAGATATGTGGAGTCTCTTTCCAGCTATGCCAGGCAGTTTCTGGAGGTTATGGAGAAGCCCGATGTAGATTCCATATACGGGCTGACGCCGTCTATTGCCATTGACCAGAAGGCCATCTCTCACAATCCCAGGTCCACCGTGGCAACGGTAACGGAGGTGTACGATTACCTCAGGCTGCTCTTTGCAAGGGTGGGGGAGCTTATCTGCCCCAACTGTAATATCCCGGTAAAGGGACAGACGGTTCAGGATATAGTAGATGCTATACTTTCCCTGCCAGAGGGAACCAAAGCCATGATTCTCGCCCCATTGGTGGTGGGCAGGAAGGGAGAGCACAGGGAGCTTTTTGAAAGACTTAAGAGGGAGGGGTTTGTAAGGGTCAGGGTGGACGGTGAGGTGCGCAGGCTTGACGAGGAGATAGTGCTTGTAAAGACCCAGAAACATACCATAGAGGTGGTGGTTGATAGGATAAAAGTGGACAAGGATCAAAGGGTGAGGATAACCGACAGCGTAGAGCTTGCCCTTAAGCTTTCCGATGGTTTGGTGGTGTTCTGGACCCCTGCAGGGGAAAGGCTTTTTAGCGAAAAGTTCGCATGTCCGTACTGTGGCTTTGCGGTAAAGGAGATTTCGCCCAGGCTCTTTTCCTTCAATTCCCCCTACGGTGCCTGTCCTGAGTGTAAAGGGCTGGGATTTAAGGAGGAAATAGACTGTTCTTTGGCGGTGGTTGAGACCCTTTCTGTGAAGGATGGTGCTCTAATACCCTTTAGGGAGTCTCGCTTTTACACGGCGCTTGTTGAGGCTGTTTGTAAGCACTACGGGATCCCAACCGATGTGCCTTTCAGGGAGCTTGAAGAGGAGCATAAAGAGATACTCCTTTACGGTGCTCCCGATGCTGTGCTGGTGAGGTACAGAATGGGGGGCAGGGAAAGGAGAGAAGCCTGTTACTATTCGGGATTGCAGAGGTACCTTGAGAGGCAGAGGACTATGGAAGAAGAAAAGGTAAAGGACTTTATAGCCAAGAAGAGATGCTCCGTTTGTGGAGGGAGTCGCCTTAGAAAGGAGGCTCTATGTGTTTTTGTGAACGGGAAGAACATTTACGGTGTGGTATGCATGTCGGTTTCTGAGGCAAGGAGGTTCTTTGAAGAACTATCCTTTGAGGGAACTCAGGCGGTTATTGCCGATAGGATTCTCAGGGAGATAAGGGATAGACTCCGGTTTCTGGAGGAGGTTGGGTTAGGGTACATAACCCTTGACAGGGAGGCTTCCACCCTTTCCGGTGGAGAGGCTCAGAGGATTAGACTTGCCACGCAGATAGGCTCTGCCCTATCGGGAGTGACCTATGTGTTGGATGAACCCACCATCGGGCTTCATCCCAGGGATACCCGCAGACTGATAGAGAACCTCAAGAGACTGAAAGAGCTGGGCAATACGGTTATAGTGGTTGAGCACGACCGAGATGTAATAGAGTCTGCTGACTACATCGTTGATTTGGGGCCTGGCGCAGGGATCTATGGTGGGGAGGTGGTTTATGCCGGTGAGGTGGAGGGAATAAAGGAGTGTTCCAGATCTCTCACGGGCAGGTATCTAAAGGGCGATTTGAAAGTAGTTTCTCCAGAAAAGAGAAGGTCTCCACAGGGTTTTCTCGTCTTGAAAGATGTGACGCACAGAAACCTCAAAGGGATAGATGTAAAGATACCCGTTGGCTGTTTTGTCTGTATTACCGGTGTTTCTGGTTCTGGTAAGAGCTCTCTCCTTATGGAGGTGGTATATCCTGCCCTTTACAACAGGCTGTACCG
>JALWBK010000098.1 GCA_027037155.1 bacterium
CGTTTCCATATCTGTGATCGGTGTTACGCCTTCTGAGAGGGTAGCTATGCGTTGCGGTGCAAGTCCGGGTGATATTTTGTGTGTAACAGGCTTTCCGGGCACTTCGGCTGTAGGTCTGGAGGCGATACTGAAAGGATACCCTTTTGAACTCTTTGAACCCTTCGTGGAAAGGCATGTGAGGCCCTTTTTAAGGTATGACTTTTCCGTAAGGGTGGTTTCTGAAGGGCTTGTCTCCTCCATGATTGATGTGAGCGATGGTCTTTTGCTTGATTTGGAGAGGCTTGCGAGGGAAAGTGGCGTTGGCTTTGAGATACTGGAGGATGCGCTGCCCCTCCCTTCCTGCAATGAAGAACAGAAAGCCTTTCTTGAAAAAGACCTATTCTATTACGCGCTCAATGGTGGGGAAGAGTACGAGCTTTTGATGACGGTGCCGAAGATGCATTTAGGTAGGGTTAGCGAGATTGCTGGAGAAACGAACACCCCTTTTCACGTAATAGGTGCTGCAACAGAGGAAAAAGGGATTTATCTGATTAAGAAGGGAAAGAAAGAGGCAATGAAGTTTTGTGGCTTTAGCCACTTTGGGAGGCGTCGGAATGGTTGAAAGGGTGGCTCAAAAGGTAAAGGATTGCAAAAAACTTGTGGTTCTAACAGGCGCTGGTATATCAAAGGAGTCGGGCATTCCCACCTTTAGGGGCAAAGACGGACTCTGGAAGAAGTTTAAACCGGAAGAGCTTGCCACGCCCTGGGCCTTTCAAAGGGATCCCAAACTGGTTTGGGAGTGGTATCAGTGGCGAAGACAACTGATGCACGACAAAAAGCCCAACAAGGCACACTATCTTATAGCCAAACTTGAAAAGATGGTTCCGGAATTCTGGCTGATCACACAGAACATAGATGGATTGCACCGGCTCGCTGGCTCTGAAAAGATTATAGAGCTTCACGGAAACATCTGGTGGGAAAGGTGCGTTGATTGCAGCTACAGGAGAGAGAATAGAAAGCTGCCTCTTGATGAGATACCTCCCAGATGCCCTGAATGTGGAGGGCTTTTGAGGCCTGATGTTGTTTGGTTTGGCGAGGCACTGCCAGAGGACGCCCTTGATGCAGCTTTAAGACACAGCCAGGACTGCGATGTTATGCTGGTTATAGGAACATCTGCGGTGGTCCAGCCTGCTGCCAGTCTTCCCGTTTTGGCCAAAAATTCTGGCGCCTTTGTGGTGGAAGTTAATCCGGATGAGACGCCCATAACCGATATATGCGATGTTTCCTTGAGAATGGGTGCTGTTGAGTTTGCTGAGGCTTTACAGCGCCATTTATAGGTCTATAATTTAAGCCATGTCTGCAATTACTTTTGCTGATAAGCTTGAGCGTATAAAGGCAAGGGTTTTAGAGCATCATCCCGATGTTGATGTCTCTGTGATAGACAAGGCATTTGAGCGTGCTTACGAAGCGCACAAGGGCCAGAAACGTTTTTCGGGAGAGCCTTACATCGTCCATCCTTTAGAGGTTGCCGATATACTTTCGGGAATGAGAATGGACCACATTACCGTTGCTGCCGCCCTTCTGCATGACGTTCTTGAGGATACGGAGGTAACCAAGAAAGAGTTGGAGAGGGAGTTTGGGGAGGAGATAGCCTTTCTCGTAGAGAGTGTTTCCAAAATCAGCAAGATTGAGGCGAAGACCCAGATACAGCGGCAGGCGGAGACCATAAGGAAGATGCTTCTTGCCATGGCTAAGGACCTTAGAGTCATTATCATCAAGCTTGCCGACAGACTCCACAATATGCGCACCCTGCATTACATAGACAACCCTGAAAAGAGAAAGCGAATAGCCAGGGAAACCCTTGATATATACGCGCCTCTCGCCCACAGGCTGGGTCTTGCCAGGATAAAGTGGGAGATGGAGGATCTTGCCTTCAAAGAGATAAACCCCGAGATGTACCACTACATAGAGGAGAGAATAGCCAAAAGCAGGGAGGAGCGGGAAGATTACATTAACATGATGAAGAACCTCGTCGCTGAAAAGCTGAAAGAGAAGGGTATAGACGCCCACATTGAGGGCCGTCCCAAACACTTTTACAGCATTTACAAGAAGATGCTTGAGAACAACCTCAGCTTTGAGGATCTCTATGATCTCATCGCTCTTCGCATCATAGTAAACACCGTGGACGAGTGCTACACCGTTTTGGGCGTCATACACTCCAACTGGCCTTATATCCCTGGGCGTTTCAAGGACTATATCGCCATGCCGAAGCCCAACATGTACCAGTCTCTTCACACCACCGTTATAGGTCCTGGCGGTGAGAAGGTGGAGTTTCAGATAAGAACCTGGGAGATGCACAGGGTTGCAGAAGAAGGTATAGCCGCTCACTGGAAGTACAAGGAAAAGGGTAGGGTAGATAAGGAAGAGGAGCAGATATTCTCTTGGATAAGAAGGTTCCTTGATTGGCAAAAAGAGGTGGGTAGCCACAAAGACTTTATCTACAGCCTCAAAACAGATCTCTTCCCCGAGAAGGTTTACGTCTTTACCCCGAAGGGCGAGGTAAAGGCTTTTCCCAAGGGCGCAACTCCCCTTGACTTTGCCTATGCCATACACACTGAGGTGGGCCATCACTGCATAGGTGCTAAGGTGGATGGTAGGCTTGTCTCACTGGATTACGAGCTCAAAACAGGTGAGAAGGTTGAGATAATCACCTCTCCAAATCAACGGCCCAGCAGGGACTGGCTTAAAATCGTAAAAACCACTCGTGCCAGAACCAAGATCCTCTCGTGGCTAAGGGCTCAGGAGAGGGAGCGTGCTCAAGAGCTGGGCAGAGAGCTTTGCATAAAGGAGTTCAGAAAACACGATAAAAACTTTTCTGCCCTGCTTGATGAGGGGAAGATTGACGATATAGCCGTCCAGCTTGGATACAAAGGCAGTACCGACCTTCTGGTTGCAGTAGGGCTTGGGAAAGTTTCGGCAAGGACCGTTTATAACAAAGCATTCCCTGCGGAGGCAAAAACCAGAAAAAAGGCAACCACTTCATCCAAGCCATCACAGTCAATAAAGGTTTCCGTGGATGGCATGCCCGATGTGCTGGTGAGATTTGCCAAGTGCTGCAATCCCCTTCCCGGTGACGATATAGTGGGCTACATAACAAAAGGAAGAGGTATAACCGTTCACGCTGTTGACTGTCCCAACCTTGCCAAGCTGGATCTGGATCCAGAAAGAAGGGTAGATGTAGAGTGGGTAAATCTTGGCCACGGTGGACTGCCTGCGAGGATAAGGCTTGAAGCGTACGACAAACCGGGACTGTTGGCTGAGGTGACCAGCATCATCTCAAAGGAAGGCATAAACATAGAATCTGCCAACATAAGCACCACCGTGGACAAAAGGGCCTTTTTGAACTTCGTGATAAGCGTGAGGAGTAGAGAACAGCTTGAGAGCGTTTTGGCAAAGATCCGGCAGGTGGACGGGGTGATAAAGGCGGAGAGGGTGAAGAG
>JALWBK010000099.1:0-1066 GCA_027037155.1 bacterium
GTGTAGAAGAAGCGCTGGAATCGCTTCGCATCATTGAGAGACGCTACCAGCAAGGACTTGCCACCATAACTGAAGTAACAGACACCCAAAGCTACCTTGAACAGATAAGGAGCATGTACTTGGGAGCCCTCTACGAGTACTGCCTTTCAGTTTACAGAGCAGAGTTTGCCAAGGGAACGCTCTTGAAGTTTCTGGGCATTGAAGGAGGAAGGCCGTGAAAAGAGTTGCTCTTTTTATCCTTTTGTTACT
Organism: bacterium; assembly: GCA_027037155.1. GTDB lineage: Bacteria > Thermosulfidibacterota > Thermosulfidibacteria > Thermosulfidibacterales > Thermosulfidibacteraceae > Thermosulfidibacter. Next base: position 250 of record JALWBK010000099.1, read on the forward strand.
TACCTTTTTGGGATGCAAAAGCGAACACCCAGAACACCTCCCCTCAGGTAAAAAGATAAAGGCACCCACCCTTACCGTATTTAGCTACCTCGTAAACGACTACGTCATAGTGCCTGGGCGAACCAAAGCAACTCAGAGCATAACCCTTGCCAGCAAGACTATGGGCACTGTGAAGAACGTGCTGGTCAGCGAAGGGCAACGTGTAAAAAAGGGACAGCTCCTCATAATGGTGGATGATGCTGAGATAATCAGAAAGATAAAGGCCCTAAAAGAAGCGGCAAAGAGTGTTGAAAAGCAGATAAAGGCCCAGCAAGCACAACTTGAGTATGCTCGCCTCAACTACCTGCGTTACAAAAAGCTGTTGAAAGAAGAGGCCGCCACAAAGGAAGAGTTTGACAGGGCCAAAAGTCTCTACCTGTCTGCCAAGAACCAAATGGAAGCCCTGAAGTTCAAAAAGAGGCAGGTTATACAGAACATGAAAGCCATGCAAAGCCTTTTAAAGTACACCCGCATAAAGGCCCCAGCAAGCGGTGTAATCACCGCCAAGCTGGTGGACAAAGGTACCTTCATAAGCCCAGGTAGGCCTTTGATAAAAATGGACGCATCAACAGCCGAATACGAGTTCATTGCAGAGGTTGACGCAAAATACATGCCCCAGATAAAAGTTGGCAGAAAGCTTCCTGTCCTTGTCGAAGGCATCAAAATCCCCATATTTGGACGGGTTAAAAGTGTATCACCGGCAGTGAATCCCTCAAGCAACACATTTTTGGTAAGACTCAGCGTAAAACACAACAAACTTCACTCAGGTATGTTTGGC
>JALWBK010000099.1:1076-3477 GCA_027037155.1 bacterium
GTTTGGCAGGCTTCTTGTTCCTGTTAGAAAGAGAAAAACCATTCTGATTCCCCAAAAAGTTCTTCTTCAAAGAGGCAACTTAAAGGCAGTCTATACAGTGGATAAAAACGGGACTGTGCATTTCCAAGTAGTCAGAGCAGGGTTTCCCTTTTTAAAAACCTCTTTCGGATGGGCTCCTGCAGACATATTTGCACAAACAGACAAAAGCAACCTTTGGATAGAAATACTCAGCGGATTGAACCAAGGTGAAACCATAGTGGCAGGCAAGCTAAATCTGGTTAGAGAGGGTGATACCCTTGAAAGATAACAAGCTTCATCCGGCACTTCACCACACAGGATTCGTCTCCAAGATAACCGAAATCTTTGTGGACTCCAAACTAACCCCTCTTTTCATAGTCTTTGCCATACTTTTGGGAGTGTTTGCAGTAATTAACACCCCCAGTGAGGAAGAACCCCAAATAGTTGTTCCCATGATTGACATCTTCGTAAGCATGCCAGGAGCATCACCCAAAGAGATAGAGCAACGTGTAATAGGACCTATGGAAAAGCTGCTATGGGAGATTCCTGGCGTTGAGTACGTTTACTCAACAGCAGAAAGGGGAAGAGCTCTCGTTATAGTAAGGTATTTTGTGGGCGAGGATCCAGAGAAAAGCCTCGTAAAAACCTACGACAAACTCTACTCCCACTTTAACTGGATACCTCCCGGATGTTCAAAGCCACTTCTAAAGCTGAGAACCATTGATGATGTGCCGTTTTTGGTTCTCACCTTCTGGGGAGAACACTACGACGGTTACACGTTGAGAAGGATAGCAGAACGCGTAAAGGACGAGATAAAAACCATCTTCGGTATTTCTGAAATCACCGTAATCGGTGGACTCAAAAGAGAGGTCAGGGTGGAGGTGGATCCTGAAAAGCTTGCCTCCATTGGCATGGATATAGCAGACCTCAAAAATCTCATCGCAAGTCAGAATCAGGCTGCATATTTAGGGATCTTCTTCAAAGACAACACCGCCTTCTCCGTGAAGCTCAACAACTTCTTTGCATCCAAAAAGGATGTGGAATACACCGTCATAAAGGTTAAAAACGGCAAACCCATCTTCCTCAAAGATGTAGCGAGAATCATAGACGGGCCCGAAGAGCCCCAAAGCTACGTGCTCTTTGGCATAGGAAAGGCCGGGAAAGTAAAAGGTATAGAGGGAAGAACCGGAGAGCTCTATCCTGCAGTGTCCATCGCTATAGCCAAGAGAAAGGGTAAAAATGCCACGAAGCTGGCTAATAAGGTGCTTGCTAAAGTTGAAAGCTTAGAGGGAACCCTTATCCCCAAGGACGTTCATGTAACCATCACCAGAAACTACGGAGAGACAGCAAAGGAGAAGTCCAACGAGCTACTTGAACACCTGCTCATAGCCACAGGTGCCGTTGTGGTGCTCGTGGCTCTGTTTTTGGGTATAAGGGCGAGTCTTGTGGTTTCCGTTGCCGTCCCAGTAACTTTAGCTATCACACTGTTTATCTACTACATCTACGGTTACACCCTGAACAGGGTCACCCTCTTTGCCCTTATCTTCTGCATAGGACTGCTGGTGGACGATCCCATAGTGGACGTGGAAAACATCGTCAGACACATTAGGATGCCTGAAAACAAAGGCAAAGATTACAAACGGCTCATCGTTGACGCCGTCAACGAGGTTAGAAGCCCCCTTATACTGGCAACCTTCACCGTTATCTGTGCCATATTACCCATGGCCTTCGTTAGAGGCCTTATGGGACCGTACATGAGGCCCATGCCCATAGGCGCCTCTGTGGCCATGCTCTTTTCCATGGTCGTGGCCTTTGTTATAACCCCGTGGACCGCCTACCACTTCCTCTCTCGCGAGAAAGACGCCTTTAAAGGGGAAAAGGAAGACATATTCACCAAGTGGTATCGCTGGCTCATGGGACATCTCATAAGGGACTGGAAGTGGAGGTGGAGCTTCTTAGGTTTGGTCTTTATTCTGCTCATAGGAGCCTGCTCTCTCTTCTACTTCAAGCTCGTCTACGTGAAAATGCTTCCCTTTGACAACAAAAGCGAATTTCAGGTCATCATAGACATGCCAGAAGGCACCTCTTTAGAGCAAACAGCCAAGGTGGCCGAGGATATAGGGCAGTACCTCTCAAAGCAGCCTGAGGTGACCGACTACCAGCTTTACATAGGCACAGCGGCTCCCTTCAACTTCAACGGTCTCGTAAGACACTACTACCTCAGAAGGGGAGCTAATATTGCCGACATACAGGTCAATCTTCTCCCCAAACACATGAGGAAGCTACAAAGTCACGACATAGCCAAGAAGCTGAGGCCCGGTATACAGAAGATAGCGGCCAAGTACGGTGCCCGGGCAAAGGTGGTGGAGGTACCGCCAGGACC
>JALWBK010000100.1 GCA_027037155.1 bacterium
TAAAGGTGCATGTAATCAGAGAGACCAGAGCGGTGGAGTACGCCACATGAGGGTGCTCTTCATAGGGGACGTTGTTGGAAAGCCGGGGCGCAAAGCGCTTAAGATGTGGCTTCCTGAGCTGAGGGTGCGCTACGCCCCGGATCTCGTAATAGCCAATGGGGAGAACGCTGCCGGAGGCTTTGGGCTTACGAAGGATGTCTATCACGAGTTGCTTGATTTAGGCGTGGATGTTTTAACAAGCGGTAATCATATCTGGGACAAGAAGGAGTTTGTAAAGGAGATGGACTCTTTTGATAGAGTCCTTCGTCCCGTTAACTTTCCAGAGGGCGTTCCCGGAAGGGGCTGGATGATAGTAGATGTAAAGGGAACCCTTGTGGCGGTCATCTCCCTTCAGGGTAGGATATTTATGGAGTGTATTGACTGTCCCTTCAGGTGTTGCGATTCTTTACTGAAGGTTATAGGGGAAGAGGTGAAGGTAAAAATAGTGGACTTTCACGCTGAGGCTACTGCTGAGAAGAGTCTTTTGGGATTCTACCTTGCAGGAAGGGTGACGGCGGTGTTGGGCACCCACACACATGTTCAGACCTGTGATGAGAGGATAATTGACGGATACACGGGGTACATAACCGATGTGGGGATGACTGGTCCCGTAAACTCCTCCATAGGTATGGACTACGCAGAGGTGCTGGAGAGGATGATCTACCACATACCTAAGAAGTTCAAGGTGGCAAAGGGTCCGGTTATGCTCAATGGTGTGTTTCTAAAGGTGGATGAGACCACCGGCGCCTGCACGCACATAGAGAGGATCTATTTGAAGGAGGAAGGTTGATTGATGGAGACGCAGATCCTTTCCGGTAAGGAACTTGCAGAAGAGGTGCTTAACAGGGTGAAAGCAAAGATAGACGAGATGATTTCCGAAGGCTACAGACAACCGGGATTGGCGGTACTTCTTGTAGGGGAGGATCCAGCTTCAAAGATCTACGTGTCCAAGAAGCAAGACGCCTGTGATAGGGTGGGTATAAGGTCCGTTTCCTGTAGGTTTCCTGAGGATACGGATTTTGAGACGTTGAAGGATGCGATAGAGGAGCTCAATCAACGGGAAGATGTAGATGGAATTTTGGTGCAGTTGCCCCTACCAGAGCATTTGAGGGATAGAACCAACGAGCTTCTTTACGCCATTGACCCGTCCAAAGATGTGGATGGTTTTCACCCATACAACGTGGGACTTCTCTCCATAGGAGATGAGAGGGGTATTAGCCCCTGTACACCCAAAGGTGTTATGTACATGCTTGACCATTACGGTATTGAGGTTGAAGGCAGAAACGTGGTGATGGTGGGGGCTAGCAATATCGTTGGAAAGCCCATGGCCCTGATGCTTGTAAACAGGATGGCTACCGTTTCCATCTGCCACATAAAAACCCGTTGTGTCAGGGATTTTACTAAGGAAGCGGATATAGTGATAACGGCAACGGGGGTGCCGCATCTTGTAAAGAGGGAGATGGTAAGAGAAGGTGCCGTTGTAATAGATGTTGGCATTTCCCGGGTTAACGGTAAGGTGGTGGGAGATGTGGATTTTGATGGAATGATGGGTCATGCTGCGGCAGTTACGCCTGTCCCTGGTGGAGTGGGGCCTATGACCGTCGCAATGTTAATGGAGAATACGTTGGAGTGCTATGTCCGCAGAGTACTACACGGTTAGTGAGATAACCTCTCTTATAAGGGACCTGCTTGAGGGAGAGTTCTTAAGCGTCTCGGTAAGGGGAGAGATCTCCAACTTAGATAGATCCCAGCGGGGACACTACTACTTCGTCCTCAAGGATAAAGGGGCTCAACTCAAAGCGCTCTTGTTCAAGGGAAGGGTAAAGTACTACCGAGAGTATTTGAAGGAGGGTGTGGAGGTTATCTGCGATGGGTATATAAGTGTTTACGAGCCCCGAGGTGAGTACCGGCTTGTGGTGGAGCGGATGGAGAAGGTGGGATGGGGGGTGCTCTACCAGGAGTTTGTGAGGTTGAGGGCGAAGCTGGAGAAGGAGGGGCTCTTTGACGAGCAGCGAAAACTGCCCATCCCCTTCCTACCGAGGAGAATAGGGGTTATCACCTCTCCAGAGGGTGCAGCCGTAAGGGATATTATACGCATCGTGCGTGAGCGAAACTGCGGATTTCATCTGATTATCTATCCATCCCATGTGCAGGGAAAGAGCGCCGTTAAAGAGATAGTTGAGGGGATCCGCTTCTTCAATGAAAATCCCATGGTGGACGTGATAGTGCTTGCAAGAGGTGGAGGCTCTTTAGAGGATCTTTGGGCCTTTAATGAGGAGGAGGTGGCGAGGGCTATATTCAGCTCTTCTATTCCCATTATCTCTGCGGTGGGACACGAGAGGGACTGGCTTATATCCGATTTTGTTGCGGACTACCGTTGTGCTACCCCTACCCATGCTGCCAACTTTTTAGTGGAGCGGGAGGCAAGGGTTAGGGAGAGGCTTGATAACGCCAAGATGGTATTCAGGAAGTTCATTGAGAACAGGCTGAGCCACTGTAAAAAGGATCTTGAGATTATGAAAAGGAGACTTGAGCTGAGAGATCCTGGCAGGGTGGTGGCTTCCAGCATGGAGAGATTAGATGATTTGGCGGACAGGATGAAAAGAGCTGTGGACGGATGCATAGCAGATAGAAGAAGAGCTTTGGAAGGGATGAAGCGTGTCTTGGAGGCTAAAAGCCCTGTGGTTCAGGTTGCCAACTACAAAAGCAGGCTTCAGTCTTTAAAGGAGCGTCTGTGTACCAGTATAAATCGCCACTTTGAGAATAGAAGGTCTTGTTTGGCCCTTTGCGGCATGAGGCTTTCTGGTCTCTCTCCGAGGGCTGTGCTGGAGAGGGGATACGCCATCTGTTATCACAACGGCAGGGTGCTTAAGAGGGCCGGTGAGGTTTCGGTGGGTGATAAGATCTTTGTTGAGTTAGGCGAGGGAGCTTTGGAATGTCGGGTAGAGGAGATTCGGCCGCTGTTCAGGAGTTGTTGAAGAGGATAAAGGATAGGTTTGGCATCTCTTCTGAAATCTTTGAGAAGTTTGCAATTTACGAGAGGAAAAAGGGAGAGTTTTGGATAACATCGCAAGAAGCCTATGGCTTTGAGACAGCTTTTTCCTGCAGAAAAGGGATAAAGTTCGCACAGGTGTTTTCCAGAGGTGGTTTTAGGTTGTCCAGTCACGCAATTCAACTTTTTGGCTTTCACGCCAGTAAAAATGTGGTTGAAGTCGACGAGGCGGAGAGGGAGGACTTCATAAGAGGAAAGGACCTTAAGAATCGTTGGAGAGTTGACAGGGGACAGGTGATAGTTCGCTACAAGGGGATACCTCTGGGACCTGCGGTGGTGGTTGAGGATATGCTGAAAAATCAGGTGCCCACTGCCAGAAGGGTAAGGGGCTGAGGGCTTTGGAGAGAGTTTACGTTACAGGGGCTCTGGGGAAC
>JALWBK010000101.1 GCA_027037155.1 bacterium
CAATATTCGGACAGAAGAAGTCCTCTCTTTATGGAACATAGCAAGAGATCTGTGCCTGGAAGCCACATCCAACGCCATGCAGGTGCTGGGAGGCTACGGCTACATGGAAGACTACAGGATAGAAAAAAGATTGAGGGACATGATGACTTTAAGAACACTTCCTCCCAACCCTAAACGCTGCGACATCAAAATATTTGAAGGCTTAGGAGAACACCCATGATAAAAGACTTATCTCCCAACGAAGCAAGAAAGCGACTTGGTTCAATCGGAAGACTTCTCTACGATACGAGAGCCATAACCTTATGGGAAAGGGACACAAAGCTACTTCCATGGCCTTTACGCCGACTCAGGAGAAGATACAGGGATTTCGCCCAAAGAGAGCTTGAACCTATCTCGCTAAAGGCTGATGCAGATCCTCAAAGCGTTGACATAAAGGAGCTTTTCTTAAAGGCTGCCCGTGAGGGCTTTCAAACTGAATTCCTCCCTCCCCCTATAGGCACAGCTAACCCCTTGGCGCTATTAAAATCCTTCACCATGCACTTCGCACTTAAGGCCGAAGAGTTTTGTGCTGCCTGCGCTGGATTGGGCCTTGCCCTACTTGCTCATGACTTAGGCATAGCGCCACTTTTTATCTCTGGAGACCCAAAAGCCATCCTCAAATGGATGAAGAAAATATACGACGAGATAAAGGCAGGGGAAGCATCCATCGCAGCCTTTGCCATAACAGAACCCAACGCAGGTTCCGATGCTGAAGATACGGTAGGGGCAGCATACGCCAAGGCAGGTTGTAAGGCAAAAAAGGTCCCTGGCGGATGGCGCATCTCTGGAAGAAAGGTCTTCATATCCAACGGCAGAGTGGCTAAGTGGGTAACGCTTTTTGCAGCCATTGAAGGAGAAGGCTTTGAGAGCTGGACTTGCTTTTTACTTGATAAGTCTATGGAGGGATTCAGCGTCGGCAGATCGGAAAAGAAGATGGGGCAAAAAGCCGCCGACGCCACAGAGCTCATACTGGAAGACATTTTTGTGCCTGATGACAGGGTAATAGGTCCCGTCAGAGGGGGATGGGCTATCAACAGAAACGTCCTAAACTACTCCAGGCCTGTGGTTGGTGCAATAGCCTTAGGCATCGCCAGAGGCGCCTTTGAAAGAGCCCTAAGGTTCTGCCACGAGGCAAAACTAAACAACAAGCCCCTCGTAAGCTACCAGGAAGTCCAGCTTGAGCTTGCCGACATGCTGCTAAAGCTCTTTGCCATGAGGGCCACCGTTTGGCACTCCATGAGATACAGAATCCCCTTCCAAACCGCCGGCTCCATAGCCAAGGTCTTCTGTTCCGATATGGCCTGGGATGTGTGCAACCAAGCCATGGCTCTTATGGAAGACCACGGCTTTCTTCACTGCCACGGTGTTGAAAAGGCAGCCCGAGACGCCAGACTAACCCAGATTTATGAAGGAACCAATCAAATCAACCGCCTCGCCATCATAGAAGGCCAACTCAACGCCGAGTTCCACATACCGGACTTTTACGAGTAAAGTGCACCCTCCGGGTTTTAGGCCCAGAGGGTGCCTTTTCTATTCACCTTTTTCTCAAAGCATAACCAAACCCAAAAAACATAATCACCACCAGTATAACTCCAGAAACCATCGGGTACTCTATGCTAAACACCAAAGGAGTCAAAGCCAAACGCGTAGCTACCCGTAAACTCTCATGTCGTGCTATGACCCTCGCTATCGGTGGAGAGTACCTGTAATACATCCTAACAAACCAGCGACCTACCGGATTCGTCAAAAGATACCTATCACGAAACTCTCTCAGCACCTTCACATGAGGATCCAGATACGAACCATAGGCCGCGGTGGCAATGAAACATCCTCCACCTCCACCACCGCCACCTCCAGAGGCAGTCACCGAACCACCTGACGCCTCAAGAAACACTATCGGATCCTCGATCACTCCGGTGTTGTTGTTCGCATCAAATAGCCCGTTGTCCTCAACGACAAGCTCAAGAAGTGTCCTCTCTTCCGTGAGATTTCCACTCAAATCATAAAAAGTACCATTCACATACTTGTAAGGAATTACATCTGCCGGAAGTGCCGGATCAAACTTCCACCTCAAAACCACCGGCTCTCCTCCCACAACCGAAACCCTAACCCTCAGTATCCGCGGGTAATCGTCCGAAACCCTCATCCCCGGAAGATCCGAGGCTACCTCATTCTCTATCTCAGGCGGCACATCCTCGGCCGTGGCGCTCTCCACCGTTCCACCCTCGGCCTCCATACCCACATCCTCATGACCGTCTCCATTTAGATCCCCCTCACGAGCCGCAACAACCCTAACCCGACAGACAACATCAGAATTTATCACAAAACTACAGGTGTAATTCCCATCATCACACAAAGCATCACAATCTCCTTCCCAACCAGCAAAACCCGACTGCCGGGGATTAACAGTAAGAGTAACCTCTTCCCCATCCTCAAAATCTTTCGTGCACTGCACCCTATCCACTGGGCAAGTCAAACTCCCACTAACCTCCGCAAACCCAGTCCCCACCTTCTCCAACGTAAGTGTATGAGTCACCATCGCACCGGTCCCAGAAAGAGCCACTGACACCGTTCCCTCGTCCGGATCGTTTGAGGTAATTTCAAGGGTAGCATCCTTTGAACCAGGACTCTGCGGACTGAAGGCCACGGTTACCGTGCAATTTTCGCCGGGGGCAAGTGTCGTGCCGTTACAGGAATCCGCTGAGACCAAAAATTCCAAGGCGTCCGCCCCAGCAATGGAAACCCCGGTTATCGCAAGATCTGCCCCACCCACATTACTCACCACAAAGGTCTTATTCGCCGTCTCTCCTATCCGCACAGTATCAAAATCATAAGAGGCAGGCGAAACGGAGATATCGGGAGAAGGGGCGGTGACTCTCACTTGGACAGTTGCGGTATCCGTACCCCCTTTTCCGTCATCAACGGTAAGTTTCGCTGTATAATTTCCTGGATTGTTGTAAGTATGATTTTGAGAAGTATTACTTGCACAATCGTTTACGATGTAATCGTCTGTCCCGTCGTTATCTACATCGAGATAACAGGTCAACGAATCTCCGTCGGGATCCGAAACATTCCAGCTAAAGGTCACATCAAGCGGTGTGGTGCCAGTGGTCGGGTTAGCCGTAAAGGAATTAATGTCAGGTAGATTGTTATTAGCGAACTTTGCAACAAGCGCGTCTCCATTTTCTCCGGCTACATAAACAACATTACTTGTATCCAATGTTAAAGCATATCCATCAGACCCAAAAAGCCGATCAAAACCTAAAAGAGTTGATAAATCCGAAGATAAAGTTGCAACCAATAGATAACTATTGTACCATGTTCCTGTAACGTAAACATTTCCATAAGAATCTAGAGCGATTGAACGGACCACATCAATGCCATCACTTCCTAAATAAGTAGAAGAT
>JALWBK010000102.1 GCA_027037155.1 bacterium
GGCAATGTGGAAGGAAGTGGATTTGAATACAATTGAAGGAAAAAGACACGAGAGCCTCGTCGGCAAACTTGTCTCTCGTGTCGGAAAGGTGTTGTCCCGTGACACAATTATACCAAATTCAACGCAAGTATGTCGACCTCGACGCCTTCTGGTTATACATTGAGTTACATGGCCGCGGTGACGAGTGGCTCGAGATCGGGCTCCCGATTCCCTCACTATATGTCAAGACGAGGTTCGGCGCGTATGTAGGATGGATGATTGAAGGATTCTTCGCCACCGAAAATAATCTCCGATTTCTGCGGGATGTGTTTGAAAGGCTTCGGAGAACATTCGCATTACACGGCGCACAAGTGCGCATCCTGCCGTATAAGCCGAATATACCGCACTTGACAAACGCGGCACTCACCGATAACGTCTATAATCTCCGTGATGATATAGCCCCGCTCCTTGAAAGTATACCCTCGAAAGAGAAGAAAGAAGAGCGCGTACTCTCAACTCTCACCGCTTTTGGCCAAAACACGGAAGACGCTCTCTTTGACGCCATACGCTTCGCCGTGTATGATTTCGTGAGAGCAAACTCGAAAAGCGCACTCACACCCCAATATGTGGAGGAGATCGCACGGATCAAGTATGAGATAATCGGCTCGTCGAAAGGCTGGAGCACGGCGAAAGCGAAAGCTCGGAACATCTATCGGTGGGTCGTCGAAAATTTCAAGGAAAAGGCGGGGGTCAATAATTGGAACTACCAACGAAAAACGAAAACTGACGAGGAGTTACTTATGACAAGACGGGAAAGAGCGCTAACCAACGCACAAAAGATCAAAGAGGAAAAGAGAAAGATCATCCTCTCAATCGTCAAAGGGATGTTTGCCGAGGATTACAAGAAGAAAGACGGAACGTGGAACATATCGAAGCTGGCGCGTGATCTGAAAATGGATCCGAAAACCATTCGGAAACATATCCGCGAATTAACGGAAAAAGGGCTACTATGATAAAAGAACGCATCGACCTATTCGTTGGAGGCGAACTCAATCGGAAACTCGTAGAGGAGAAAGTGCGGGAGCTGGTTACGCTCTATCAGTGCCGAACAGACTCGGAAGTTGCCGAAAAACTGCGGGAATGGATACACGATCACGGACTCTGGCTAAACTTCGTGCGGTGCGAAAGCGTGAAAACAGATCACGGATGGCGGTATCGCGTAACAATCGGAAAGCGGTATGTCGATCTGCCAATAGACATCGTCGAGTCACTCAAGGCTAACCGCGCCTGGTGAGATATTTCTTGGCGGTGTGGGGCGATACGCCCGCCCGCTTCGCCACGGCGTAGGCGGTAATCCTCGCTCCCTCTTTCTCCAATTCTCGCACGGCCTGGATGACAGCATCACGGGCCCGTTGTTTTTTGGCCAAAGCCGCGGGGGCTACTTTATCACTCGCCCGCTCGATGCTGATGATCCAATTTCCGATTCGGAATTTCATGCGCTCTCCTTATTGCAAATCGGTCGATTTGCACTATTATAACACATTCCTCTCCACATTGTCCCCTCTCTATCACTGGAGGCGGTAGCCTCACCCTTTCATTTTTTCCCGACCCATTCCGACACCGATCTTTTATCCTCCCGTCCGAAGTATCAGTCAAGGATGCGAAGCACTCCGTAGGAGCTTGTCCTTGACGGATACAAGGCGGGGGGTAAAATGGTCGGGGAGGAATGGAAAGGGAAAAGGAAACGCTCCAACGGAGCGTTCAAAGGGGGTCAAGGGGGACTCCCCCCTTGCCCACAACTAACGCCGCAAGGCGTTAGGTATTGTGGGCAATATAATTAGCGAGCGGGGGTAAAAAAATTCGCGCAATCGTATAAATAGATCACGAAATACCGATGAGGAGGATTACCATGGGTAATAGATATTTCGTGATCGACTTCAAAAAATACAAGGGCGCCGAAGCTTACAAGAATGTGATGGGGCACAATCTCCGCCGACGAAACTATCGGGAACGCGCGAACATAGATCCCGCTCGCTCCGATAAAAACATCGTGCTCGCACGAACCGACCAGACCTGGGCGGAATACATGGATGAGTGCAACGCCAAGGCACGCGAAAACGGCGGGAGAGCTCTCCGCAAAGGCTCTGCCGATTTCTTTTCGATCGTCATCGACGCAAGCGTAATCGAAGGGTGGTCGGACGACGATTACATCCGCTACTTACGCGATGCGGAAAAGTGGCTCAGGGAGCGATTCGCTGGCCAAAAAATCTTGGCGAGCGTGATCCATGTGGATGAAAAAAAACCGCATCTCCACTTTACCGCCTCATACTTTAACACGGAACGCGGACGCTGGTCGCAAAAGTGGCTCGCTCAGGAAAAGAAAACCGATCTCAATCAGATGTTATCGGATTTCGAGAGGGATATCGGGAGCAAATACGGGCTACGCCGCGGGGAAAATCAAAAAGAGAAAGCCACGAAAGAGATACTCGCCGCACTCGAGATCGAAAAAGAGGAGCCGTCGCTCCTCGAACGCCTGGCTGGGAAAAAACCTCGTTATTACATCACGGGTTCAGATACGAAGCACCTCGCCCGCCTGGGTCGAGAGATCGCCATAGCGCAACGGGCGATAAAAGAGCAAGCCGTGCACCAGCTCGCCTACAAACTCAAAGAGGAGAACCTCCGAAAAGAGGAGGAGCTCAAGAAAAGGGAGGAGGAGCTCGCCGAAACTCGGGAGAAGCTCAACAAAGCGGAGTGGAAAGTCGGCGAATACGCGACTCAGCTCTTCCAGCTCAAAACCGATCTCATGGACATGAGGGCGAAACTCTCCGAATACGAAAACATAGCGCGGATGGTCGGCGGGAAAGATCGCCTCGCGGAGCTCGCCGAAAAAAATCGCGCCGCCGCGCGCCACACAAAAAAGCGAATACGCACACGAACGGGGACACGCACCATCTCCGTCGATGACGACGATCTCTCATTCGTGTAACTCCTCCTGGGGCGGGGCTCCCCACCTCCACGAAAGGGATGGAGGGGAGGGCGGTCGCTTCGCTCCTATTTCTCACGAAAGGGATAGGCACGAAAGGGGATAAACACAAAGGGGAAAGGAAGGGATGGTCGGCTAACGCCTCCCATCGTCACCAAAGAGAGGACAAGAAAGGGAAAAACAAAAAGGGGAAATGGTTGTCGGTTGGACACTTCACGAAACGCTTCCGCAACGCTCCAGCGTAAACACCCCTTATAGTAAGTAGGATTCCCTACTTTTTGAAGGTGGGGAATCCACTTGACAGGATTCCCTATATCATGCTATAATTGGATAAAAGTTTGGCAAGTAGGATTTTGGGCAATGTGGAAGGAAGTGGATTTGAATACAATTGAAGGAAAAAGACACGAGAGCCTCGTCGGCAAACTTGTCTCTCGTGTCGGAAAGGTGTTGTCCCGTGACACAATTATACCAAATTC
>JALWBK010000103.1 GCA_027037155.1 bacterium
GTAAAGCCCGGAACCCGCATAGACTTTATGAAGCACAAGGAGAAGGCCATAGCCATTTCTTTAACGCTTATCATCCTCTCTATAGGCGCCATGATCTACAACAAGATCACTATGGGCAAGTTCTTCAACTACGGTGTTGACTTTGCAGGCGGGACGCTCATCCAGGTGAGGTTTAAGAACCCTCCTGATTTAGATGCCTTGAGAAAGTCCCTGAAGGAGGCTGGCTTTAAGGATTTTACCATTCAGTCCTTTGGCTCACCTAATGAAGTGATAATCAGAACACCTCAGAGCTCTGGTGAGTTGAAGGGGCTGCAGGAGAGAGCAAATAAGGCTATAGCCAAGCTTTACAAGGACTTTGAGATAAGAAGGGTTGAGATGGTTGGCCCCAAGGTGGGCAAGGAGCTGAAGCGTAAGGGTATAAAGGCAATAGTGCTTTCCCTTATAGCCATGCTGATTTATATCGCCTGGAGGTTTGAGTTCAGGTTTGGAGTTGGAGCCATTGTGGCGCTGTTTCACGATGTCACCATTACCGCTGGTGTCTTTGCCCTTTTCAGGCTCCAAATGGATCTTGAGATATTAGCTGCCCTTTTGACCATACTGGGATACTCCATCAACGACACCATAGTGGTGTACGATAGGATTAGAGAGAACATGGGCAAAAAGGGTAGTACCATAGAGGAGATCATAAACATAAGTATAAACGAGACCCTTAGCAGGACTCTGTTAACTTCCCTCACCACCCTCTTTGCCGTGCTGTCTCTATTGATCTTGGGCAATGAGGTGATAAGGGGATTTGCCCTGGCCCTTACAGTTGGTATAATTGTGGGTACTTACTCATCCATATTTATCGCCAGCCCCATAGTGGTATACTGGGAGAAGTTGATAAAGAGGGCACCGGTTGCTAAGGAGGTGAAGGCATGATGGATATGATGGAGAAGGTAAGGCTTATCAACGAGGCTATGGAGAAGGTGGACAGCAGATATCGTCTGTCGGTGATTCTCTTTAAAAGGGCGAGGCTTATAAACCAGGGAGACCAGCCTTTGGCAAAGTCAAAATCTGCCAAGGAGTACTTCATTGCCCTTAACGAGTTTCTGGAGGGTTACATCCAGTGGAAGGATAAGGATGGTGAATGGAGAGGGGTAGAGTAGCCTTTCTCTTAATTCTCCTCTTTCTTTTCCCCCTCGTAGCACTTTCTCAAGATTACGGTGATGCCATTGTCTTGGGAAGTATTGGTGAGCCTAAACGCCTGCTTCCCCCGCTGGCGGTAGATTCTGCCTCGGGATTCATTTCCGGATTAATCTTCAATGGTTTGGTTAGATACGACGGAGATCTTAATCTTGTTGGCGATTTGGCTGAGAACTGGGAGGTGAAGGAAGGCGGTAAGGTAGTGATCTTTCACCTGAGAAAGGGAGTGAAGTGGCAGGATGGGTATCCCTTCACCGCCGATGACGTTATCTTCACCTACCAGAAGATGATAGATCCCAAGGTTGCCACCCCCTACAGCGGCGATTTTGAGCTGGTGGAAAAAGTACAGAAGCTAAACGAGTACACGGTAAGGGTGGTTTACAAGCATCCCGTTGCTAAGGCTTTGAGCATCTGGACTATGGGTATCATGCCTAAGCACCTTTTAGAGAAGGAAGATCTCAACACCACCTCTTACAACAGAAGGCCTGTGGGAACCGGACCCTACATACTGGAGAAGTGGGTGACAGGCAGGTATCTTGTGCTGAGGGCCAATCCCGACTACTTCAGGGGAAGGCCTTATATTGAGAGGGTTATATACCGTATAATACCCGATACAGCCACCATGTTTTTGGAGCTTCAGTCCGGCAATCTGGACTATATGGGACTCACCCCCTTCCAGTACAAGAGACAGACCAACACACCGTTTTTCAAAAGTAACTTCAGGAAGTTTAGATACCCTTCCTTTGGCTACACCTACATGGGCTTTAACCTGAGGGTGCCTCTTTTCAAGGATAAAAGGGTGAGACAGGCGATAGCCTATGCCGTTGACAGAAAACTCATAGTGGATGTGGTTCTTTTGGGGCTGGGCACCGTTTCCAACGGCATATTTCCTCCCTCTTCCTGGGCCTGTGATCCCAATTTGAAGCCCTTCCCTTACGATCCAGAGAGGGCTAAGAGGCTGTTGAAAGGGGCGGGGTGGTACGACCACGACGGTGATGGGATAATAGATAAGGATGGAACGCCTTTTGTCTTTACCATCTTGACCAACCAAGGGAATCTGCAGCGCATATCCGCAGCGGAGATAATCCAGTATCAGCTTGCTAAGGTGGGGATAAAGGTGAAGATAAGGGTTTTGGAGTGGCAGGCGTTGCTAAAAAGAATTATGGAGAGGAACTTTCAGGCGGTTATACTTGGATGGGCCCTTGGATACGATCCTGATCCTTACGACATCTGGCACTCGTCCAAGACAAAGGCTGGAGGCTTCAACTTCGTTGGCTATAAGAATCCGGTAGTGGACAAGCTGCTTGAAAAGGCTCGCAGCATCTTGGATAGGGCTGAGAGACAGAAGATATACAGGAAGATTCAGAGAATCATCTACGAGGATCAGCCCTACTGTTTTCTGTACGTTATGGACAGCCTATCTATTCTGCATAAAAGATTTCACAATGTGAAACTCAAGCGTGCGGGGATATGGTACAACTTTGAAAAGTGGTACGTGCCCAAGGCCATGCAGAAGTACAAATTTGAGGTTGTGCAATGATAGTGCTTGGTATTGAGACCTCTTGCGATGATACCGGGGTGGCTTTGTTGAAAGATGGAACCAAGTTGCTTGCCAATCTACTCTCTTCCCAGGTGAACCTTCACGCCGTTTTTGGGGGTGTGGTTCCCGAGATTGCTGCCAGAAAGCACTTGGACACGCTGCTTCTCCTAACTATGAAGGCGCTGGAGCAAGCCGGTCTCTCTTTAGAGGAGGTGGACAGTATTGCTGTTACCAACAGACCCGGGCTTGTGCCCTCCCTTCTTGTGGGCGTAACCTTTGCCAAGGGGTTGGCGTACGCTTTGGATAAACCGTTGGTGGCGGTGGATCATCTGGAAGCCCATGCCTTTGCCATCTTTCTTGAAAGAGAGGTGGACTTTCCCTTTGTGGCACTGGTGGTATCGGGAGGACACACCAGTCTCTTTTTGGTTGAAGACTTTGGCAGCATGAGACATCTTGGGGCCACCCTTGACGATGCGGCAGGAGAGGCCTTTGACAAGGTTGCCAAGGTCATGGGCCTTGGGTACCCGGGAGGACCTGTAATAGATAAACTGGCCAAGGGGGGGGATTTTAAAGCTATCCCCTTTCCTGTGGCAAAGACTGATGGATACAGCTTTAGCTTTTCCGGTTTGAAGACGGCCGTTATAAACTACGTTAAGAAGAATCCCAACTACAATGCGGCAGATGTGGCTGCCTCCTTTCAGGAGGCGGTTGTTAAGGCCCTTTTGCAGAAGACGCTTAAGGCCGTTGAGGAGTTTGGCGTGCCGAGGGTGGTGGTTGCAGGAGGAGTGGCCTGTAACTCGTGGTTGCGAAAGAGGTTTACCGAAGACCTGGCTAAGAGAAACGCAAGTGTATTCTTCCCTTCGCCAAAATTCTGTACAGATAACGGGGCTATGGTGGCCTTTGTGGGAACCTACAGATATGGTAGGGGGGAGAGGGCGGAGCTTTCTGTGGATGTGCACTCAAGGGTACTGTGAGCCATGTGGAGGAGGCAGCTGCAGAAAGAGCTTGAGCTTTTGAAGGAGAGGGAGCTTTACAGAAGCCTTCGTCTCATGAGTAGTGCCCAGGGTCCTGAGGTGGTGATTGAGGGAAGAAGAGTCATCCTCATGTGCTCCAACAACTATCTGGGACTTGCTGCGCATCCCAGAGTGAAAGAGGCGGCTAAAAGGGCTATGGAGGAGTATGGATACGGTGCGGTGGCGTCGCGGTTGGTTTCTGGCAACATGGTGGTTCACGAGGAGTTTGAGAAATTAGCTGCCCAGTTTAAAGCTACTGAAAAGGCGCTTCTTTTCAACTGCGGGTATATGGCAAACGTGGGTGTTATCAGCACTCTGTGTGATAGCGCAGAGGACCTGGTTATCTCGGACAAGCTGAATCACGCCTCTATAATTGACGGGATGATGCTTTCAAGGGCGCGCTTTGTCACTTTCAGGCACAACGATATGGAGCACCTTGAGAAGATATTGAAGGGCAAAAGGGCCCGTAGAAAGCTCATAGTGGTGGACGGTGTCTTCAGCATGGATGGCGATATTGCTCCGTTAAGGGAGATTGTGAGACTTGCAAGAGAATATGAGGCCATGGTCATGGTGGACGATGCTCATGCTACCGGGGTTATCGGTGAAACGGGTAGAGGTTCTGTGGAGTACTGGGATCTCTATGGTGAGTTGGACATTCAGATGGGAACGTTAGGCAAGGCGTTAGGTGGCTTTGGCGCCTTCGTGTGTGGCGATGAGGTGTTGATAGAGTATCTGATAAACAGGTGCAGGCCCTTTATCTACACCACAGCTTTGCCAGTGCCTGTAGTGGCGGTGGCTATAGAATCTCTTAGGATGCTGATGGAAGATCCTTCTATGGTGAAAAGACTAAAGGAGAATGTGGAGTTCTTCGTTGAAGGATTGAGGCGCAAAGGCATTGACGTGAAGAATCAGGGCACTGCTATAATCCCGGTTATAATAGGGGATGAGCAGAAGTGCCTTGCCATAAGTAAGAGGCTCTTTGAGCTTGGGGTTTACGTGGCGGCCATAAGGCCTCCCACAGTGCCTAAAGGTACATCCCGCCTGAGAGTCACCCTCATGGCCACCCATACCAGAGAGCACCTTGAAAGGGCCATTCACGCCTTTGAGCGAGCATTCAGCGAAATCCTTTAGCTTGATAAAGGTTTGCTCAACTTTTTTGAAATTAGCTCTTGCAAGTTTTGTAGTGGGTCCTAAATTTTAAAGTGGATCACAACAATCAAGGAGGAGTGTAAGATGGTGAAGCTTAGCGAAAAGGCCAAAAAGATTATGGAGGTGGCTGAAAAGAGGGTGAAGGAACGCAAAGAGAGCCTTATAGATACCGACCACTTCGTGTGGGCGCTTTTTGCGGTGAGAGAGGGCAATCCCTTTTATAAGTGGCTTGAAAAGAAGGGTTTGGATCCATCCCATGCCAAGGCTGAGGTTGAGAAGGCCCTTAACAACCTCTACTCTCAGCTTGACTCTGTGGAAGAGTCCTACAGAAGTGCGGTTATGAAGACCAGAGATGAGTTGAGGGCCAAGTACGGTATTGATTTTGCCGACGATGTGGTGAAAGCCCTTCTCCTTCAGATAGATGAGTCCGTTTACAGGAGCATGAGGGGCGAGGGTGTAAAGGAAAAGGTGCCTGTGAAGATAAAGAGATGGGCTCCCGTTAGGGAGAGGAGGCGTAGTCTTATAGAGGAGTTCTTTGGAGAGGACATCTTCTCCGACTTCTTTGGAAGGTTCTTCAGCGATTTTGAGAGGCCCAGCGTCAGGTGGACACTCAGAGAGGATGTGGTTGAGGCACCCAAGGCCTTCGTTGACTATGTGCGTGAAGCTGCGGCCCGCCACAGGATCTCTGAGGAGGATGTAGAAGAGGTTATAGTCTACCTGACGGATGTGGGTGAGAAGATCTCCAACTCTTTGCAGCAGTTGGTGAACTCTGGCATTGATCCGAGGAGGATCATCCGGGAGATCCTGAGACTCCTCTTTAACGAGAAGTTTGAAAAGGTTGGTTACTCCTACTTTATGGAAAGGGTGTTAGAGAGGGCGTCTTCCGGCGAAAGCAGGGAAGTGGGTGTGGCAGACATAGTGGATGCGCTTGTCTCTCAGCCGGACACCGTTGGTGGTAGTATTTTAAGTCAGTTGACTAAAGCTGTTACAAAGGAGGGTAAAGCCATGGGTGTGAGAGAAGAGCTTGCAGAAGAGGAAAAGGGCGCTTTGGAGAAGTACGCCATTGACCTCACTGAGCTGGCAAAGCAGGGTAAGTTAGATCCTGTTATAGGTAGGGAGAAGGAGATTAGACAGGTTATAGAGATCTTGTCCAGGCGTCAGAAGAACAACCCCGTACTTATTGGTGAAGCTGGCGTTGGTAAGACCGCCATCGTTGAGGGATTGGCGCAGGAGATTGTGAAGGGTAACGTTCCTGATACGCTCAAGAATAAGCGAATACTTTCTCTTGATATGGGAGCGCTTCTTGCTGGAACCAAGTACAGGGGTGAGTTTGAGGAGAGGCTTAAGGCCATAGTGGACGAGGTGAAGTCCAGGGACGATGTTATTCTCTTCATTGACGAGATTCATAACGTTGTGGGTGCAGGCAAGGCTGAGGGTGCCATGGATGCTGCCAACATCTTGAAGCCTGCCTTGGCAAGAGGTGAGTTCCAGGTTATCGGAGCCACTACCGTTGACGAGTACAGGAAGTACATTGAAAAGGATCCTGCCCTTGAGAGGAGGTTCCAGCCTGTATTTGTAAGCGAGCCTTCTGCTGAGGCCACAATTGAGATTCTTAAAGGGCTTCGTCCCAAGTACGAGAAGCACCATGGTGTGCGCATCTCTGATGAGGCTATTGAGGCGGCTGTTAAGCTTACGGGTCGCTACATACAGGACAGACGTAATCCCGATAAGGCGATAGATGCCATTGATCAGGCTGCATCCAAGAAGAAGTTAGATGTACTCTATCAGAGACAGAACGTTGATGAGATGAAGAAGCGCCTTGAGGAGCTGAAAGAGCAGATAGAGAAGGAGCAGGATGAAGCCAAAAAAGAGGAGCTTCTTAAGGAGAAGGAGAAACTTGAGAGGTCTTTAAGTGCGCTGGAGAAAAGCGCAGACATAGATGCCAAGATAGAGTCGCTACAGAGCAAGCTTGCGGAGCTTGATAAGGAGATTGAGAAGGCCGTTGAGGCCGAGGACATAGAGAGGGAGACCGATCTCAAGATAGAGAAGGCCAAGATAGAGAAGGAGCTGAAGCTGCTTAAGAAAAAGAAGGAGGAAGGTGTTGCCAGCGACATTGTGGTGAGCGAGGAGGATGTTGCAAGGGTGGTTTCTGAATGGAGCGGTGTGCCTGCGTCCAAGATGATGGAAGAGGAAAAGAAGAAGTTGCTCAAGATGGAAGAGTACCTTCACAGGAGGATCGTTGGCCAGGACGAGGCTATCAAAGCTGTGTGTGAGGCTATAAGGAGAGCGAGAGCTGGAGTATCTGATCCTAAGAGGCCTCTCGGTAGCTTCCTCTTCCTCGGCCCAACGGGCGTAGGAAAGACGGAGCTTGCCAAGGCATTGGCGGAGTTCCTATTCGGCAGTGAGGATGCACTCATAAGGCTTGATATGAGTGAGTTTAAGGAGGAGCACTCTGTTGCCAAGCTTATTGGTGCGCCTCCGGGATACGTGGGTTATGAGGAGGGAGGCAAACTTACCGAGGCGGTTAGACGCCGTCCGTACTCTGTTATACTGCTGGACGAGATAGAGAAGGCGCATCCCAGGGTCTTTGACCTGTTCCTGCAGGTGTTAGACGACGGTAGGTTGACCGATTCTCAGGGAAGGACCGTCTCCTTCAGGAACACGGTGATTATCATGACCAGCAACTTGGGCTCCGAGTACCTCAGGGACATGATGAACAACCCTGAGATTATGAGGGATAATGAGAAGTTTAAGGAGGCCTTTGAGGTTGCTAAAAGGCGCATAATGGACTTGGTGAAGAGCTACTTCAGGCCAGAGTTCCTCAACAGGATAGACGAGATTGTGGTATTCCATCCGCTGACCAAGGAGCAGATACTGCAGATAGTTGATCTTCAGATTGCACAGCTAAGGAAGAGGTTGCAGGAGCAGAAGATGGACATAGAGCTTACCGATGCAGCTAAGGAGCTTCTTGCCGAAGAGGGCTTTGATCCTGTTATGGGTGCAAGGCCTTTGAGAAGGGCGATTCAGAAGAATATTGAGAACAAGGTCTCTGAGTTGATACTTATGGGTGAGCTGAAAGAGGGCTACAAGGTGGTGGTTGACGCCAAGGACGGCCAGTTTGAGTTTAAGGTGGAGAAGATATGAAGGAGCCGGTGGGGGTCAGCCTCTGTCTTTTAGGGATTCCCTGCCGGTATAATGGTGGACATAAGCAGATGAAGGGGTTGGAGCGCTTTTTGGAGCGCTTCAGCCCCGTTCCCTTTTGTCCAGAACAGCTTGCAGGTCTTTCCACCCCCAGGGTTCCCGTTCAGTTCTATGGAGGTGATGCCAGGGCTGTACTTGAGGGTAGGGCAAGGCTGATAGATGAAAAGGGAAAAGATCTGACAGAGCTCTATATTACCGGATGTGAAAGGGCCTTGAGGCTTGTAACTCTGCTTGGCTTGAAGAGGCTCTTCTTGAAGGAGAAGAGTCCCTGCTGTGGAGTGAACGTGGTGTGGGTAGAGGGACGCACAACAGAGGGCACAGGTCTTTTAAAGGCGTTGATTGAAGGTAGAGGACTTGATATTGAAGTGTTTGTGGGAGACGTTTTTGATGGAGAGAGCCTTTGATACCCATTAGAGATGAGAACCCAACGGAGACCACACCTTACGTTACCATAGCCTTAATTACCGCAAATGTTTTGGTCTTTCTTTGGGAGATCTCGCTTCCCAAGCCCGTTCTAAATCAGATTATCTACGCCTACGGAGCTGTTCCCCTAAGGATTATGACAGGTGGTAAGATCCCCATATCCTACTACCTTTATGGACATCACTTTCTTAGTGCCGCTCCTGTTCCTGTAACGCTCATCACCTGTATGTTTCTGCACGGTGGCTTTATGCATTTGGCGGGCAACATGCTCTTTCTTTGGATCTTTGGCAACAATGTAGAGGACATGCTTGGACACATCAGGTTTCTCATCTTCTACCTTCTTTGCGGGATACTCGCCACGCTGATACACAGTGCAGTGTACCCTCACTCTCCCATCCCTCTGATAGGCGCCAGTGGAGCCATTTCAGGGGTGCTTGGCGCTTACATGATACAGTTTCCCTGGGCGAAGGTGGAGACCCTGGTTTTCTTCTTTTTCTTCGTCACGATCATCAAGATACCTGCCGCGATCTTCATAGCCCTCTGGTTCTTCATGCAGTATCTGAACGGCCTTGCAGCCCTCACCGCTAAAATGCCCACCGGCGTTGCCTGGTTTGCCCATATAGGCGGCTTTATATCCGGTATTGTGCTTTACAGGCTCTTTCCCAAGAGGGCTCGAAGGAGCTACAGAGTTACCTATTACATTGAGTAATTACATTGAGTAAAGTGGCTTGTTGGTGGGGACTAAAGTTCTCTTTCCATGCGGGTCCAGATGCCTTTGGTGTATAACTCTTTGTAGCCTAACTTTTCGTAAAGATGTTTGGCACCCTGGTTTTTCTTACCCACCCACAGGCCCGATATCTTTAAATCCTTGCTGCGGAAGTATTCCAAGGCCCGTTTGATGAGCTTGCTCGCTATTCCCTTTCCTCTTGCTTCAGGGTCTACCACTAACTCGTGGATCTCACCCACGTTTCTTCCGCGGTTTATCCAGTTTGCATCGGTTGCTATAAAGCCCACAATTTTGCCGGTGTTATCCCTTGCTATAAAGAAGCCTTCGGGATCGTGCCTGATGAGCCACTTGAGATACCTTCTTATGGCGCTGTCTGATGTGTAGGCGTACTCTTCCATGCCAACGTACGATTTTTTGTACAGCTCAAGAAGCTGATCTATTACCGGTTCAATCTCTCTTAAGGGTTCTATGTTGACAGTTGACTTTTCCTCTTTGACCTTCATAGCTCCATTCCCTTTAGATACAGCTCCTGAAATTGCTCTTCTTCTGCTAATTGTATGACGCTGACCCTATTTTTCAAGGTTTCCATATCTTGCCGGCACTGTTTTGATAGGATACTCCATTTGGCTCCCCACAAGGAGGTGTTGCCTAAGTAGGTGAAGTTGGCATCTTTGAGGTTGGGGAGGAATTTTAGTTCAATGAGCCACTCCTTCTTTAGGGCGCTTCCAAAGTTTCCCGCTATAAATACGGCCTTCACTTCTTCAGGTAACACGCGGGCCTTTTCAAGAAGTACCGATGCAGCTGCGTAGATAGCTGCCTTTGCAAGCTGGAGCTTGCGAATGTCTTGTTGATGTATAAAGATGTGTCCGAAAGAATACTTTTCTCCTGTTAAGAGGGCCCCGTCTGAGGTGACAAAACCTCTTTTTTTAAGGGCATGAACTGCTGAAATTAAGCCAGAGCCGCAAAAGCCTATCTCGCCTTTGTTGCCTATGGTGTGGAAGGTGAGGTCTTCTTCCACCTCGTATATAGCTCCCTCCACTGCAGGGGTGCCCTTTTTGATGCCGAAGCCTTCAAAGACGGGTCCTGCCGGTGTGCTGGTTCCGTATAAGGTCTCTTCGGTTATGATGAACATCTCGGTGTTCGTGCCTACATCCATGGCAAGAAAAGGGAGCTCTTTCTCCTGCATAATGGAGGCCAAAAGCAGCGATAGGGCGTCTGAACCGAGAAATCCACCGATTTCAGGAAGTAGGATGCTCTGCTTGGCGTATCTTACGGTTATGTTACGAAACCCTTTAGCTCCTGTGGTGAATGGATAGTGCGCTAATCCTGATAGGTCTTCTTCAGCTAAGATTCCCGTTATTACAGGATTTCCTGCTATTGAAAGCGCATCAATGTAGTCTTGGTGTTTGAGGTTTTCTTCAATGCGTTTCAGTAATGCATCTCTCATGGCTTCTCTTGTGGTGGGATTTAAAGCATGGTTGAGCCTGCTTATTACGTCGCTTCCCCACAGGTGTTGGGGATTCCAGAAGCTCACAATCTTTTCGCTTTTGCCCTTCTTTATGAGCATGTAAACCGTTGATGTGCCCACATCAACAGCGCTGTATCCCTCGTCAACGGGAATTGGTGGATCTATGGGAAAGGCTGTTTGTGGCATGTGTAGCTGAGGGAGGTGTCTGGGTGGACTTTGGGGTACGAGCACTGTGCAATCTGAGGTGATACGATGCTGGCAGGCCAGCCTTATTCCTTCCTTAATCTCATCAGGACTAAGG
>JALWBK010000104.1 GCA_027037155.1 bacterium
TACCGGCATTTCACCCATAAAAAGGCTAAAAAAACTGCTACGAAAGAGAAGGTGGTAGAGCTTGCCGAGTTCGCAGTTGAAAAGAAGCCCGAGAAGGTCAAAAGCGAAAACGTCACAACTGAGAATGCCACAACCACAATCACCTTAACACTATCCGAAAAGGAGCTTTCATACCTATCAGAGAGCTGCTTAAGTAAAAAGGTAGAAGAAAAAAGAGTGCCCATCTTTGCAACCAGGATCATAACCAAAGCGTTCAAGAGGATAAGAGATGCCAGATACTTCGCCAAGAAGCTCAAAACAAAGATGCCAGATCTGGATCCATGGGTGCTCAGGGATAACGGTATATTTTACGTGGTGGCAGGATCCTACACAGATCCGAAAAACATCAATGAGGCAGTGGAGGCCATAAAAAAACTTGGTATCAAACCAAGATTACAGAAGGTCAAAATCGGCGAGAGAAAGTTTTACAAGGTAGAATGCGAGATAAAAGTCTCTGAAAAGGAAAAGCTGCTGAACAAAATCCGCCTCAAACAACACTGATAAAGTGCCAGGGAAGAAGCGAACCTTTTAGTGGTCCAAGATACCTCTTTTGATCAAGCTTTCTATCTTCTCCGGCTAAATACAAGCCAACCCTTCTGTCCCCTCTGGATATCATGGCCTGTAATTGGGACCATTTAGGCAAATCATAGCTCACATGCACCTTCTTAACAGGACGTAGCAGCTTTAAAATTCTCTTTATTTTTGTCTTCAAAATGGGATAGCCATCAAAAGCCTCCCTCTCAAAGGGTGTGAAGGGCTTGGGAACAAAGGGAGAAAGGCTAACAGCAATCTTTCCCTCAAACAAATCAGCGATTTTGGAGATAAACCTTCCAAAGGCCTCTATATCCTCCTCAGTCTCTCCTGGAAGTCCAACCATGAAGTAAAGCTTCAAAGTTTCAAAGTGTCCCGACAGCCATCTCACCCTTTCAAATATGAGTTCATCGGGAATGGGCTTTCCTATACGCTTTCTCAGCTCAAAGGTGGCAGCTTCTATACCAAAGGTTGCGGTCTTCAAACCAGAGTACTTTAGAACTTCCAGAAACCTGATGTCGGCATCTATCCTGAGGGAAGAAAATGTAAACTCTCTCTTTCCGGCAAACCTTTCAAGCACCTCCGGTAGATGCTTGTGATCAGAGACAGAGGTTCCAAGAAACCCTATCTTCTTCTCTCCACTTTTTTCAACGATTTTAAAAATAGCTTCAGCAGAAGCAAATCTTACAGGCCTACACACGTAGGATGATAAGCAGAAACTGCACCTTCTCGGACATCCCCTTGAGACCTCTACTATAAATGCACTCCCAAAGGAGGAATGTTTACTGAGGATAACAGAGGTACTGGGGAATTCAGAAAACTCCCTCCAGAAAGTTCTTCTCTTTTCAACCCCTTTAGGCACGAGAAAACCTCCGTTCTCTTCAACATCCACCAGCGAAGGGACATAAACAAAGGGCATTAAAGAGACCTTCTCCAAAAAGTCCCTTTTTGAAGGGGAATCTAACAAAATTTCCACCACCTCCGGCAGATGTGGCTCTGCCTCGCCCAGATACACAGCATCAAAAAAGGGAGCAAAGGGTTCGGGATTGGCAGTGGGAACGATACCTCCGCCTATAACCACAGGATCACCATCATCCCGCCTGTTTGTCAAAGGATCTATTCTCATCCACCTCAGCAACCTGATAAGGTTTACCAGATCATTCTCAAAGCTAACCGAGAAGAAGACAGCATCAAACTCACGGGGGGTTCTCTCAAGATAAAAGGAACAAAGTTCCTGGCCCGATTCTATCTGAGGTATCACATCCTCGTCGGGATAGTACAGCAGATCACACACTACATCCGGTATTCTATTGAGTAGAGAAAAGAGGATCTGAAAGCCTAAATTTGAAATCCCCACAGAGTATGTGTTGGGAAAAACGAGAAGGATGTAGAAACTACCTCCCGAAGATGGCGAAACCTCCCTTTTCTCCTCCTCTTTTAACTCTCTCCATCGTGAGATAAGCCTTCTACTAATCACTTAGAGCTCTTCCGACTCAGAAGAGGAGAGATCTGATGAATCATTGAGGAAGCGCCTTAACATACCCGGAACTTTCCCATCATATCTATCATCAGAAAGGTCAAGATCGCATTTAAACACATTACGAACAAAATCGCTGCTCTTTTGCTCATCAGAGGCTCCAACCGCTTCCTCCTCGTCCCCCTCAATACCAGTAGCTATCACCGTTAACCTTATATTACCATTCAAAGAGGGATCCACCACCCATCCATAAACCACCGTACAGTCGTCATCAACCTCCTCTGCTATACGCTGACTAACAGTGGTGAGCTCCCTGTAGGTGAAATCATCACCTGTATTTAAGGTGAAGAGCACTCCCTTAGCCCCGGCTATCCCTTCAGTGTCCACCAAGGGATTGCTCAACGCCAACCTCACAACCTCTTCCGCCCTGTTCTCTCCGGCACTTTCGGCTATAGACATAAAGGCCTTGCCTTTATAGCGCAACACCGCCTTAACATCGTTGAAATCCGTATTTATATAGCCTCTATTGCCTATAAGATCTGTAACCCCTTGAACAGCCTGCCTCAGAACATCGTCCACCCTTTTAAAAAGATTTAGAAGCTTTTCATCAGGATTGAGATCACCTATCTTATCGTTACTTACCACAATAAGGGCATCGGTATGCTCCCGTAACGCATTTATACCAAGTCTGGCGTTGTCATGCCTTCCCTTTTCCCACCAGAAGGGCGTTGTCACAACGGCCACCGTCAAAATCCCCATATCTTTAGCGATCTTGGCAACAACAGGTGCAGCCCCAGTTCCTGTGCCTCCTCCCATCCCCGCCGTTATAAACACCATCTGCGCATCGCCAAGTACATCTATAATAAGCGCTTCGCTCTCCTCTGCCGCCTTTCTTCCCACCTCGGGATCGCCTCCAGCTCCCATGCCATTGGTAATGGACTCACCTATCAGAAGCTTTACGACACCCTCTCTTCCCTTTTCCAGATCCTGTTTATCGGTATTTATGGCAATAAACTCCACCCCTGAAACACCATGATCTATCATATTATTCACAGCATTCCCGCCAGCTCCTCCCACCCCGATCACCTTGATCTTCACAGGAAATTCTTCAGAGCTCACCACTTCAAAAGAGTGATCGTCTCTAACCATAACCCCCTCCTCACTCAAAGGCAGACATGAGTATCATCTCAGCAAGACGTTCAAAGGAAATGCCCTCCTTTGCCGCCGCCTTAGGCAGGAGAGAGGTTTCCGTAAGGCCCGGTATAGAGTTTACCTCAAGGAAATACAACTGACCATCCTCAGAAAGTCTAAAGTCACTTCTGGAGACCCCTCTCTGATAAAGCGCCCTGTGCGCTAACAAAGCCCACTCTTTAGCCATCTGAGCG
>JALWBK010000105.1 GCA_027037155.1 bacterium
CCTATGTGGGCTTTTTTACCACTATAAGGGAGCTTTTTTCTCAGGTGCCGGAGGCAAGGGCCCGTGGATACAAGCCCGGGAGGTTTTCCTTCAACGTGAAGGGGGGAAGGTGCGAAAAGTGTAGAGGTGAAGGGTTCATAAAGGTGGAGATGCTCTTCCTTCCTGATGTGTATGTGAAGTGTGAGGCCTGTGAGGGAAAAAGGTACAACCGGGAGACGTTAGAAATCCTTTACAAGGGCAAGAATATCGCCGATGTGCTGGATATGAGCGTAGATGAAGCTTACGAGTTCTTCCAGAATGTTCCGTCTTTGGCGGAGAAGTTGAAGCTTTTACAGGATGTGGGGTTGGGATACATAAAGTTAGGCCAGCCCGCCACTACCCTTTCGGGAGGCGAGGCCCAGAGAATAAAGCTGGCAAAGGAGCTTACCAAGAGGGCTACCGGAAGAACCATGTACATTTTGGATGAGCCTACGGTGGGGCTGCATATGGACGATGTTGATAAGTTGATAAAGGTGCTGCATCGGTTGGTTGATAGGGGTAATACCGTGGTGGTGATAGAACACAACTTAGATGTGATAAAGAATGCGGATTACATTATTGACTTGGGTCCCGAAGGCGGCGAAGAGGGAGGTTACATAGTAGCGGAGGGTACTCCAGAAGAGGTGGCGGCCTCTTCAACCTCATTTACCGGTAGGTTTCTTGCTCCCCTCCTTTGCGTTAGCAGGAATTAGGTAGGTGGGGGTTTTTATTATTCTCTTGAAGACGTTGAGTATTCCTTTGCCTATGGATAGCGGGGAGAGTGGTATAACCGATGGGTTCTTTAAATCGCCCGTAACCCTCAAGGGGAAGGAGATGAATGTCTTTGATTCCCCCGTCAGGATTTTGCCAATCAGCGGGATGCTGGATAGAATTTTGTCAAGGGTAGTGAATGGGGCTGCAAGGATTGTTAGGTTTATCTTGCTTGAGAAGGGATAGATTTTTCCGTAGCTGTACAGCCTTAATGCACTGCTGTCCAAAATGCCTTTCTCTATTTTGACAGTGTCCTTTTGCATTTCTGCTTCTATCAACAATTTGCGGTATGGGAATCCCTTCTTTTGTATGTCAGGGAAATTCAAGGTGAGGATGTTGCTGATGGACAGTATTTGTAGGATCTTCATTAGGAGCGTGAGCCTGTATATGCGGCCCTGATTGGATAGCAACGTCAGTTTTCCGTTTAAATGCCGTAGGGGATCTTCTTCTCCACGGGCCTCTGCCTGTAGCTGAAGCTTGTAGGTGAAGTTGCCTGATATATCTTGCTGTTTCTTTGCAAGTACGCATTTGAAAAGTTTTTCAAAGGAGTTTTTTCCTTCAGAGTTTATCGTTATATGCTGCGATGTTCCAGTTTTGGTGTACTTTCCTGTGAATTTGAACTTACACAGCTCTGCGTTTTTTATCTTTGCCGCGATGATATGAGAGGGTGTGTTTAGGTAGATAGAGCCTTTAACATGTGTAAAGTCCCACCTTTTTACGTGGAGCTTTTCTATGGTAAAGTGCACATTCCCTTCGGCTGGGATGAGTTTTTTGCGTTTTTTCTTACCTCCCTTTTGTGGAAGGAAGGGGGTTAGGTTGAGGTACTTACCTGTAACATTCAAAGCAAACAGGAGCTTACCTTCTGTGTATTTTTGAGATCCGTAGGGAAGTATCACGATTCCTGTGATGTGGGCAGTCCCTTCTTTAGATTTGAAGGTTATAGGATCAAGGTTAATAGTGCTGTTGTTTCCAGTGATTTTGCCATTAATACTGTATCCGTTGTACCGAAAGTTTTTAAAGCTCAAGAACCCTTTGTACTGGTAAGGCACTCCTGTAGAGATGTTTATCATAGTGCTGAGATCGGCATTTAGAGAGCCTGAGGTTGCTTGTAACCTTTTGTCAGTGGGGATAAGAAGGGCTTTGAATGCGCCAAGGTTTAGCGATCCTCGGGCTTTTAGGGAAAGCTCTTGTTTGGTCTTGGTTACGTCAACCTTAATCAGTTTTCCCGTGTCCACTGCCACTTGGAGGCTGGTTCTTTGGGGGGCTATTGTAGCATTGGCGGTGATTTTCGCCCTTTCGTTCTTGAGGATGGCGTCTTTTACAGTAAAGATCTTTCTCTTGATGTTTCCCGTAAGGTTGACGCTTAGGGTTGAACCTTTGGATATCTCTAAGGGTAGATGCTTTTTTAGCTTAGCCTCTATCCAAGGTACTAACTTGTATGGTTCTGGGCAGCTTCCTGTGACTTTTACCCTGTTTGTTTCTATGTTATAGGTGAGCTGGCTGAGTTTTAGGCCAATTCCATCCACTTTGAGTGCCGCGTTTCTTACCAGTATCAGTGGTGTCTTTACCGATATGTCGGCCCTTTTGATAAAAAGATCTGTTTTCTTGTAGAGGCATCTTATGCGTGAGGCGCGTCCTGAAAGGCGTAGATCTTTTAGCTTTCCTTTTTGAATTTTAAAGCTTAGCTTTTTCACCCAGAGGTTGCCCTCTTTTAGTTGGACTCCAGCCTTTGTTAGGGGTTTTGCCAGAATCGGGATGTTGAGCTTGTTTGCTTGGGCGTTTAATCCAAAAAGGACAACCTTGATCTCTTTGTTGGCTATGTTCAACACAGCCCTTTTAACCGATGCACCTGGATATTTGACTTTATAGGAGGTTATCTTAATCCCATTTTTGTCTATCAGTATGTAGGCCTTTTGGAAGACGGTTCTTTTGGGGAAAAGGGCATCTTCCACTATTCCCTCATTCACGGTGGCCTTCGCAGTTAGGGTGACTCCGTGGTGTATGGTGAGCCTTACATTAGCTTTAAAGGCACCGGCAACGCATCTGTGCTGCTTGAGAGTTGTTAGCAGATTCTTTTTCAACGGAAGGCCGTTGAGTATGCGATAGATGCTGTTGACTTTGCCCTTGGCCTCAAGCTTTACGTCAATGGCAATAGGCTTTTGTAGCTCAATGGTTGTGGTGCCTTGGATTTCGGCTCCTTCTGCCTTTGCCTTTTCTACCTGGATGTTGATCTTTTTCCCTTCAAGGTGAATGTGCCCTTTTGCCTCGTGAACGGTGAGTTTGGTCTTTGGAATATTGGCGGTGACTTTGTCAAAGAAGGCATCAAGGAGTATCCCTTTGGCTTTCCCTTTCTTTAGGGTGATGCTGAAGGATCCGCTTCGTAAGTGTCCTGATGCTATTATGGGATACACCGTGTGGGTAAGCACATGAGCTTTAGTGAAGAGGAGGATGATCCTTTTAAGCTCAGGAAGGCTTCCCCTGGCTTCTTTGACCTTGACCTTTAGTTGGTGTCGGGAGAATTCGTAGGCAATATTTGTTAATGCCTTAATAGGGGAGTTGCCGTTGATGACAAAGGTCTTTGAGGGTGTTTCTATCTCCACCTCATCCGGTATTTTTACCTGTAGCACCTTCTTTTTCAGGTTAAATTCAACCTCTGCCTTTTCAATCCTTACCTTTGCCTTAGAGTTTAGTACGGGTAGCTTTGCGTGGACTCCTATTTTCTCCAAAAGCTCCTTTAACCTGCTGGCATTTGCTGTAAGATGGGATAGGGATATGCTGATTGCGTTGTTGTCCCAGACAGCTTTCCCTGTGAGATTTGCCACGGGAGAAGATATTAGGATGCTTCCTTCTCTGTTTTTAGTTATCAGACACTCTTTGATGGTTATAGGGGTTTCATAAAGGTGTACGGTGAGGTTTTTTACGTTTATCTGAGGGATGATGGGTATGGCGAAAGTGCCTTTTCCCTTTTTTGCGTGCCTTTTCTTTGCCAATGAGAGCCACACATCACCATCTGATAGGGAGATCTCTAACTCCTTGGTTTTGTATAGGTTCTTTACGGATAGTTCCTTTAGAGAGAGCTTGGTGCTCTTTGAGTATCTGAAGTCCAGCCCTTCTATGAGGATGTTTCCCTTGAAAGGCGAAAAGTAGACCCTTTGATAGTTTACTGTTATCTTATGCTCTTTTAGTTTCTCATTGAGAAGGTTCCTGAACCAGTGGGAGTTGATGATGGTATTGATGCTGAAAAGCAGTATCAAAAGTAGGGCAAGTGTAAAACCAAAGGCAATGCTCGCTATTTTGAGCGTCTTTCTAAGCACTTTTCTAACTCTTTGAAAACTGTTTCTTCCGTAATAAGTTCCATACAGTCGTAGTATTTGCAATCTTTTCTACAGCTCTTGCAAGAGGGCACTGGAGGCGTAAGGATTGAGGCTGTTGGGTACTCGTGCCCCCATCTTTTGGGGTTGCAAGCCCTTCGGGGATCAAAGATCTGAACTAAGGGCTTTCTTAAAGCTGCGGCTATGTGCATGGGTCCCGTATTGTTGGTTACCACAGCGTCGGCCAGATCCATAAGTGCGATGAGCTCTTTAATGCTCAAGTCTTCCAAAACATCCCAATATGAAAATAGTTCCTTGAGCTCTTTCTCCTGGGGACCAAGCACCACAATGGGTCTTGCCATTTTCTTCTCTATGAGTTTGCACAGGCTTGCGAACCTGTGGGCTGGCCACCTCTTTTCCCCTCCACCGCCTGGATAGACTACGATTTTGGGGGAGGTGTTGGGAATACTTTCTTTCAATCTCTCTTTAACCCTGTTATCGGGAAACACCTTTGGATGATACGCTTTTATGTCTATCTTTGGAAATACCACCTTGGCTAATTTGAGGTTGTACTCCCACTCCTTCAGTTGTGCCTTGGAGCGTCTCAAATAGCATACTCTGTTGTACAGAAACTGATACCACCTGAATCCCGAGGTACATCGAATAGGTATGCCCAACCTGAACAGCGCTAAGCTTATGGGCCAGGTAGGATACAGCACGATGGCTTTGGTGATGCCTTTGGGTTTCAGTAGCTGGGCGATCTCTTCAGAAGAGCTTTCTCTGTTTATGGCTATAACTTCATCTATGTAGGGGTTGTTGTGAAGGATTTCTTCTGCGTAGCTGCTGCAAAGAAAGATGATCCTTTCTTTGGGGTAGTTTTTCTTTACAGCTTCAGCCACTGGGGTTGCTAAAACTAAATCCCCGATCTTATCGGGTCTCACTATTAGGGTTGCCATCTATGAGTCCCTGTTCTTTAAAGCTGAAGTAGCCCTTTCTGCTTACTATGAGGTGATCCAGGAGAGGAATCCCCAAAATCTTGCCGGCCTCTGCTACCTGCCTGTTGGTTTTGATATCCTCTTGGCTGGGGATGAGCTCTCCTGATGGGTGGTTGTGTATAAGGAAAACACCATAGGCGCCGTCCTGTATGGCGTGGTAGAAGATCTCCCTGGGGTGTATCAAGGTTCTGTTGATGGTGCCCTGGGTGAGGATCCGCCTTCTGATGAAGTGGCCTGCACCGTCAACAGTCACAAGTACCAACTGCTCCTGTCTTGAGGTGGCGATGTCCATGTTGAGCTGAAAGAGCTGCTGAGCGTTAGTTATCTTAAGACCATCCTTCACGAGAAGCCTTTTGGCCAACTCAAAGGAAGCCAGTATCTGTATGGCCTTGGCCGTTCCTACACCCTTTATGGAGGTAAGCTCTTGATAGCTGATGTTTTGGGGATTTTTCTCAATCTTCTTTGGTACATCTCTTGCCAACTGGAGAACATCCTTCTCCTTCGTGCCTTTACCCAATATAAGGGCGAGAAGCTCCTGATTAGTTAAGGCAGAGGGACCCCATTTTAGAAATCTCTCTCTGGGCCTGTCCTCCTTGGGTATGTCTTTAATTCTCCTTCTCATTTCCCTATGCAGAACCTGCTGAAGATCATGTTTAGAATGTCGTCGGTGGTGGTTTCACCTGTTATCTCTCCTAACCGGTTCAGCGCCTCTTTCAGGTCTATGGCTATGAACTCATTGGTGAGCCCTGCTCTTACCGTCTCTATGCACCTTTCAAGGGCATCTTTTGCCTTTATGAGCACGTCGTAATGCCTCTCGTTTACGAGAAACTCTGCCTCCTTCAAGCTTACGGCTGTGGCTCCTATAATGGCATCCTGCAGCTCTCCTATACCTGTGTGAAGCTTGGCGGAGGTCTTCACAATCTCAACAGGCTCCATTTGCAGTTGAGCTGTAATGTCCTTTGCCTGTACCTCGGGAGCGAGATCTATCTTGTTGAGTACGAGAATGTGCTTCTTCTCCCTTACCAAAGAGGCGATGTATTTGTCTTCATCATCAAGGGCTTTGGAGGCATCCACTACCAAAAGCACCACCTCGGCCATCTTCAGCTTTTCAATGCTTCTCTCTACGCCGATTCTCTCCACGGGATCCTCAGTGTGCCTTATGCCTGCCGTGTCTATTATCCTGATGGGAAAGCCTTTTATGCTCATCTCTTCTTCAATGGTGTCCCTGGTGGTGCCAGGTATCTCAGTAACTATGGCTCGTTCCTCCTTCAATAGGGCGTTAAGCAAGCTGGATTTGCCCACGTTTGGCTTTCCCACTATGGCTATGGGGATACCCTCTTTTATCCTGCTTGAGGTCTGGTACTGCTGGATGAGCTCCTCTATCTCTGTTTTGGCTTGAATCAGCCTGTGCTCAATCTCTTCCGGGTTCAGGTACTCAATCTCCTCTTCGGGAAAGTCTATGCAGGCTTCTATTAGCATTAGAAGCTCTCTTAACCACTGAGCGATGGACTCAATCCTCTTTTTCAATCCACCACTTAATTGGGAGATGGCGGCCTTATGTGCCCTCTCCCCCTTGGCGTGAATCACCTCAAGAACCGCTTCTGCCTCGGTGAGATCAACTCTACCTCCTAAAAAGGCCCTTTTGGTGAACTCACCGGGCTCTGCCAATCTTGCTCCCGCTTTTAAGATGCTTTTCAGCACCTTGCGGGGGCTGACGTAGCCACCGTGACATATAATTTCTGCCATATCTTCTGTGGTGTAGCTTTTGGGACCCTTGTAGTAGATGAGCGTCACTTCGTCCTGTATCTCTTCGCTTTCTGGGTCCACTATAAAGCCGTAATGAACCCTTTTCTCCTCTAAATATGAAACCCTCTTTAGATCTCGCCCTTTGCGAAAGATGCGTTCTATTATGCGCAGGGTATCTGGTCCTGAGATTCTCACCACAGAGAGAGCAGCCTGCCCCAAGCTGGTGGCTATGGCCGCTACAGTGTCCGTGTATTTTTCCATTTTTTACTTGTATATGTGCTTTATCATAAGCTGCTCAATTATACTGATAATGTTGCTTACCAAGAAGTAAAGGCACAATCCCGAGGGGAAGTTGAGGAAGATGATGGTGAAGACCACCGGTAGTGCAAGCATATACTTGCTCTGTTTGGGGTCCTGTCCGGGGGTTAAAAGCTGCTGTATAAGCATGGTTACGCCCATCAATATAGGGGTGACATAGTAAGGATCCTTGGCGGAAAGGTCCGTGATCCATAGTATGAAGGGCGCGTGTCTGAGCTCTATTGATATCATCAGTAGCTTGTAGAGGGCGAAGAATACGGGGATCTGAAGGAGCATTGGGAGACAGCCGCCCAGTGGGTTTATCTTGTACTTCTTGTATAGCTCCATTATCTCCTGGTTCATGCGGTTGGGGTCATCCTTGTAGGCTTCGCGGATCTGCTGGATGAGGGGTTGTATCTCCTTCATCTTGTTCATGGACTTGTAGCCCTTTACGGTGAGGGGATGAAATAAGATCTTTATAAGGATGGTGATGATGATAATTGCCACACCATAGTTGGGGATTATCTTGTAGAGCCAGTTCATGAGGTAAAGCAATGGCTTTGAGATGATACCGAATATGCCAAACCTGATGTTCTCCTCAAGCTTCAATCCGTAGCTTTTTAGCAGATCGTACTTCTTTGGTCCGGCAAATCCCCAGCTTACTAGCAGATCCTTTTCTGGGAGGATGTAGACATAGTAGTCCTTCTTTCCCTCTTTGGTTATCTTAACGTTTACTGGTTCCTGGGGTATCAGGGTAACGGTGAAGTATAGGGACTGTAGAGCCACCCACACAGGCTTTTCAAAGGTGGCAGAAGGACTTTTCTTTAATTTGACCTCCTTCACCTTTTTTCCGTCGTACACCAAAGGCCCCACAAAAGAGTAACGGGCTTTTCTGTCCTTGGGGGCCACTTTGGGCCCGAAATAGACGCCGTAGGGAAGACCAGAGGCCTTTAAGCTTATGCGGTACTCCTTCTTTGAGAAGGTGTACATCTTGGTGATGGTAGCGTTGTTGAGGCTTGCTGTGAGCTTGACAATGACTTTATCCTTCGCATCCTCAACAGTGGGGATGAAAATAAGTTGGTTTAACGCCCTTGTGAGATCTTTTCTTGGGGCGTAGTTCCAGAAGAAGCCGTTTTGGGGGATCAGCTCAATGGGCTTGTTGTCATCGTCCTTGTATTTTTTCAACTTCAGGCTCGTTAAAACACCTGCCTGGGTGTTTATCACTGCAATGTAGTTGGGAGTTTCTATCCTTATAGGTTTGCCCTTTAACTCAACCTTTTTAGGTTCTTTTGCAGGCGCTTCCTTCTTTGTGGCGTTGCTCTGTTGTTGGGCCACCTGCTGTCGGTTGAGCTGATGCCCAAAGTAAAAGTAAAGCAATAGAGCCAAACCTAAAGAAAGGGCGAATATAAGCAGGCTTGACTTCTGTTCCTCCATAGTCTCCTCCTAATCTCCTTTATGGAACGGGGTCGTAACCACCGGGGTGAAAGGGATGGCACTTTAGGACTCTTTTTATTGCAAGATAGCTTCCCTTGATCGGTCCATGCTTTTCAAGGGCCTGTACGGCATACTGGGAACAGGTTGGGGTAAACCTACAGCTTCGTGGGAGCAGAGGCGATATCAGTACCTGATACCCCTTCACTGCAAGGATCATTATCTTTGTTATCTTCTTGCTGAGCCACCTTAACAATGGTTTCCACAAGGTCCTTCTCTACCTCCCTGAACTTCGGGGGTTTATACCCTCTTTTGACTGTAATAACAATGTCCCAAGGTGGGAACTGGTGCCTGTTCAATCTGAAGGCTTCTCTTATCAATCGCTTCCATCGGTTTCTCACAACCGATTTACCAACCTTTTTGGTTACAGTGATCCCCAACCGAGGGCGCCCAAGTTGATTCTCCAAATAGTGGATGGTGAAGTACTTGCTGTAAACCTTCCTCCCCTCCTCGTATACCTTCTTGAACTCCCGCCGTTTGCGGAGTCTGAGCTCTTTGGGGAAGGAAAAGTCCATTATTAAACGGTAAGTCTCTTTCTGCCCTTTCTGCGCCTTCTTTTGATGATTTCTCTTCCGGATCTGGTTCTCATTCTTGCCCTGAACCCGTGCCTTCTCTTCATCTTGAGCTTGCTGGGCTGATACGTCCTCTTCATAACCGTCCTCCTTGGGGAATTCGGGCTACTTTAATTAACCAAAAGGTCCTTTCCTGTCAATTGTGGTTGTAGTAAGGCTATCCTTTTTTGGCAGCTCTTGCGAGTTCGTCGCGTTTCATGAGCATGGAGGGGGAGGTGATTCTGTCTATGAAGAGGATTCCGTCAAGGTGGTCTATCTCGTGTTGAAAGACTACCGCTTCAAGGTGCTTGGCTTCAATCTCTACCTCTCTCTCGTCTGGAGTAATTCCCCTTACTAACGCGACTCTATTGCGGGTGACATAGCCTACGAAATCCGGAATGCTCATGCAGCCTTCCCTTGTGGTCTTTTCTCCTTCAGCGCAGACGATGTGGGGGTTTATAAGTACCACAAGCCCGTGGTTTTTCTTGCGATATCGGGGATTCTTGGATACGTCAACGCAGATGATTCTGTACGGTTCGCCTATCTGAGGGGCTGCAATCCCTATGGAATGCTGGTACCTGTTCATGGTATCCAACAAGTCGTCTATTACACCTTTTATATAACCGTCTATCTTGTTGACCTCTTTGCACTTCTGCCTTAGAATGGGGTCTGGGTATGTGATGATCTTTCTAACAGCCAAGGGTAGCCTCTTCACATCTGTATGGTGGGGATCTCTTCCACGATTATGTCCACGTCAAGCTCCTGCGCAATCTTCTCGAGTCCCTTTTCCACCTCGTCCACTTCCACTCCTTCGGGCAGTTCAGCCTCTATGAGCATGGCGTAAAGCTTAGTGTCTCTACCGGATATTTTTGTTCTCATATCGGAGATGTTGACTCCTAAAGAGGCGAGATAGCTGGAAACCTTGTGGACAATACCCGTTTTGTCCTCACCAAAGATCTTTATTAGACAGTGGGTCTGCCACTTGGGAGGTTGCTTCTCTCCGGTAATCTCCCTTATGAGAAAGTACAGTCCAAGCCTTTGGGCTTCTTCTTTTAGCTTTGTTTCAAGCTTGTTTATATCCACTTCTTCTGGAACGGCCACTATCAGTATTATGGCGAACTGATTTTTGAGAATGGTCATTGAGGAGTCTTCAATATTGCACCCAAAGGAGTACAGGACTCCGCTTACAGAGGCAACGATGCCTGGCCTGTCTTCTCCTATGGTAAAGATGACGTAGCGCTTCACTTGTGCCTCCTTCTTTATCTTTACAATCTTTCATTCGGCAAAAGTCAACACCTTTAAACTATCTCTACCTGGAAAAGTTTTTTTCTACTTTCCAAGAGTCTCTTTTTGCTTGATGGGAGAAATCTTTTCAACTTCGCCTTTGCCATTGCCCTTTTTATCTTGGGCCATGCCTCTTTGGCGGCTTTGTACCCTTCTTGGAAAAGGAGGTCTTTCTGGTGAAATTGGTTCCACAGTATGTGTCCAACATTGGGGTATATTATGAAGTCGCACTCGTCTTTCCTGAGCCAGTTGAGATAGTGTCTGGATATATCGTCTGAGCGGTAAACCACGTCAAAGGAGTTTTTTATCTCTTCCGTTAGCTCTAAGTTTTTGCCCACGTAAACGCCTATGATAAAGTCTGCTCCCAAAATATAGGCAGCTATGGCAGGAAGCACATCCACCCATCCGCCGTCCACCAAAAGATACCTGCCCCACTCTATGGGAGGAAAGATACCGGGGATGGCTGAGCTTGCCGCTACAGCTCTCA
>JALWBK010000106.1 GCA_027037155.1 bacterium
TTTGCAAACAGCTCAAAATCTTGAGAAAACTTGCGCTCGAACAGCTCCTTAAGTTCTTTTAAGTTGTACCTGTGAATTCTGAGCAGGAAGGCAAAATCATAGTAATCTCTCCACTCTATCCGTCTGCCAATGGAATATAGCTTATTGAGGAGAAGATCCAAATCCGATGCCATTACTATTCCATTGTGCTCTTCGCAGGGGGCTACGTTTTCAAAGGGGAAACATATAAAAGACGTCTTTATACCGCTGTAGGTGAATACTACAGAGTCTCCCACAACTGCAGCGTCACTAACACCAAAAGTCTTTCTTATTCTATATAACATGCGTGATGTGGAGAAATCGGGATGAAAGAAGTCAAGATCGGTGCTGAGTCTGTGTTTGTGTTTCAGCATAATAGCCGTTCCGCCAGCTAAATAAAACTTTGGAAACCTGCTCTGCACCAATCTGGCAACCTGAGTAATCTTTTCCAAATATTTTTCATCAATCTTACCGGACACCATCGTTTTGAGCTTCCCCAGTTAAATCCAGCACCCAGAGTACTATCCCTCTGCAAATACTGTCCAGTTCTTCACGATACTTCTGTGCTATGTACCTCGTTTCCTTAGGGTACAGCTTGCAAACGGCTTTTATGTATTTCAGTCTCGCTGTTCTTAGAGCCGTAAGAATCAGACTTTCCAGAGGCACTTTTCCATTCAGGGTGCTCCACACAACCTCTTTCAGTTCATCCGGTACCTTAACCCACTGCTTATAGGTGAGAGGCACTCTATTGGTAGGAGACTTTCCCGGTTCAGGCTTTACCTTTATGAACTTACCGATGCCCATAGTTAATGTTGTCCATTTCCGTAAGAATGCGGTGGCATTACCACTCGAAGCTCTGGACGACGATAATGCCTGCTTTGTTGGCTCTTTCGAGGACGTCTGGTTTGGCGAAATGGGTAACTATTATGGGGATTACGTTTCCGCCGAGTTCTTCTTTTACGATGTTTACTTTGTGCATAACCTGTCTTAGTTTTGATCTGTCGTCAAGTTTCAGGACGGATTCACCTACGATGTAGAATTCTTCGCCGTTTTTCTTGGCTTTTGCGAAGATGTTGATTTCCTCGTTGGAGATGTAGGTTCTGATAAATCTTTCTGTTATCTCGATGTCGTATTTGGATTTGAGTAAGTGGGGAAGGTATCTGTAGGATTCGTTTTCGAGGGCATAGGCTACGCTTCTTGAGAGACCACCCAGTTGCTTGTTTGTTCTGTTGAGGGACTGGGCGAGTTTTCTGAGTTCTTCTTCGGTTTTCTTCTGAGCTTCGGCAAGCTCGTTTAACCTCTGTTCTGTTTGTTTTTGTGCCTCAGCAAGTTCGTTTAGTCTTTGTTCTGTCTTTTTCTGAGCTTCTGCGAGCTCGTTGAGCCTTTGCTCAGTTTTCTTCTGAGCCTCGGCGAGTTCAGCGACGGTTTGTTCAAGCTTGGTAAGTCTTTCTTCGCTTTTTTGCTGGGCTTTGGCGAGCTCGGCAACTCTTTGTTCAGTTTCTCTTTGAGCCTCTGCGAGCTCGTTTAGTCTTTGCTCGGTTTTTTTCTGAGCCTCTGCGAGCTCGGCGACAATTTCTTTTAGCTCGTTGAATTCCTGCTTGGTGACCTGCTGTGCTATTTGCTGGGTGTGCTTTTCAATCTCCTCCAGTATGAGAATGAGGATTTCCCTCAGATGCGGCTCTACTTCGCTGATTTTCCTTATGAGATTTGCGCTAATCATCATCGGCTTTTAAAATATAGCACACTGACCGAATTGTCTATGCTTTGTTGATTTTGTGCAGTTTGTGATTTATATTGCACAAAAAATTGGGAATGTGTGCAGTATGAGTTTGATAAGGGAGATTGTAATTTCTCAGAAAGAGGAGAGGGATTACCTTCTTGCACAGGACTATATTACCCGTGAGGGTCTTCGTTCAGCCAGAGATTCTCTAAAGAACGATCTTATCAAAGTCATCATCGGTCCCAGGAGGGCTGGTAAGTCGGTTTTCGCACTTCAAATGCTAAAGGAAACTAACTTTGCTTATTTAAACTTTGACGATGAACGCCTTTTGAAAGTGAAAAACTATGATGAAATTTTAAAGGTCATGAGGGAGGTGTACGGCGAAACTCCTTATTGTCTCTTTGATGAGATACAAAATCTGGATGCCTGGGAACTTTGGGTTAGTCGTTTGCAGCGTAGAGGTTTTAAAATAGTGCTTACTGGTTCAAATTCCCGTCTTTTAAGTCGGGAGCTTGCTACTCATCTTACAGGCCGTTATCAAGCCTTTCATATTTTGCCCTTTTCTTTCCAGGAGTTTCTCAAGGTTTTTGATTTTGAGTTTGATCCTAATCATCATTCCTCTGAGGGTGTAGGAAGACTCTTAAACTATCTCCGTCGCTATCTCCAGATTGGAGGTTATCCAGAGGTTGCACTTGGGAAGGTTCAACCTACTATTTACTTGCGCACTTTACTTGAAAACGTTCTTTTTAAAGATATTTTACGTAGATATAATCTCAGATATGTTCGTAAGCTTTCCGATCTTGCTCTTTATCTTTTAGGACAGGTAGGAGGACGTTTTACCTTTACTAAGTTGAAAAATGTGCTTTCTTTCAGAAGCGTTTATACGGTGGAAAATTATGTTAGGTATCTTGAGGAAGGTTTTGTCATTTTATGTGTGGAGCGATTGATGTTGAAGCTTAAAGAGCGTCTCAAGAGTCCTAAAAAAGTCTATGCCTATGATACTGGAATGGCTGCAACTTTTAAGGCACGGCCTTTCCCCGATTATGGCTTGTTCATGGAGAATCTTGTAGCTTTGGAGCTTTTGCGTAAGGGTAGGGAATTTTATTACTTCCAAACTAAAGACGGGAGTGAAGTGGATTTTGTGGTAAAGGATGGATTGGAGTATCAACCGATTCAGGTTTGTTACGATTTATCGGATGAAACTACAGCAAGACGAGAA
Source organism: bacterium (assembly GCA_027037155.1). Classification (GTDB taxonomy): domain Bacteria; phylum Thermosulfidibacterota; class Thermosulfidibacteria; order Thermosulfidibacterales; family Thermosulfidibacteraceae; genus Thermosulfidibacter. The sequence continues at coordinate 2,958 of JALWBK010000106.1, forward strand.
TTGAGGGCAATAATTAAGATCTCGCGTGAGCTTAACATTCGCGATCCTCTGGTTATTTCCTGGGACGAGGAGAAAGAAGTCTCATACAAGGGTCAAAAGATTACAGTTTATCCCTTGTGGAAGTGGCTTCTTGTGGGTTGATTTTTGTAGTACTTGCGGCGCTGGTTGGGTGGATGTAAAATTTTGACAGGGGTTTGTTGGGGGAAGGGATGGGAATTTTCTGTGTAGAGATACTGGAAGAGCTGGATAAGCTGGATCCGCAGGTAAGGAGTGCGTTCATAAAAGTTTTGAAGTTAATTGAGAAGTCCATTGGCGAGGTGGTGAAAAGAGACGATTTTGTGGAGTTGAAGAAGGTTGTTGCCGATTTGGCAGCGGCGCAGAAGAGGTCGGAGGAGCGTTTGGGGAAACTTATAGGTGAACATAGAAAGAC
>JALWBK010000107.1 GCA_027037155.1 bacterium
GTAGAGTGAAGCAGGGACCGAGAAAAGGTGTCAAAGCACCTCATCCTGTGGCGTATTCCAAGTTTTTGAAGACGCCTGAGTTCTGTGCCACATGCCACGACGAGGCAAGCCCCTACGGTGCTTGGGTTAAAAGCACCTACAGGGAGTGGAAGGAAGGGCCCTATGCCAAGATGGGCGTTACCTGTCAGGACTGCCACATGAATTACGGGCCTGGCTATGTGACCAAGCGGAGATTCAGAAAGGATATGGCCCATCACGTTTTCCACGGTGCCCACTCGGTGTCAAAGCTAAAAGGAGCAGTTGAGCTTGGTATATTCTCCAATAAAGATAAAGTTAGACCAGGTGATAAGGTGAAGTTGACGGTGACACTCTTTAACAGCAAGGTTGGCCATTACATCCCCTCCGGTTCCTCTGAGGAGCGTATGTTGTGGCTGGAGGTGTGGGCAGTTGATGCCACCGGCAAGAAGTGGCACATACCCGTGGATAGGAAGGGCTTCAAAGGTGAGGAGTACACCATAGCTGATCCCAAGGCACTGGCCTATCAGGCCATGGGTGAGATTATGGGGATCAAGGGATTCAAGGGCGTTAAGAGGGATGGCGACGTTCCTGCTGGAGCAAGGATCTTCAGAAGGCCGTTCTTTGATCCTAAGGGACGTATGACCATCTGCCAGTGGTACACTAAAGAGAATACTTTAGTTGATTACAGGATAGGTCCCAGAGAGACAAAGGTGGAGACCTATACCTTTAGGGTTCCTAAGGATGCTAAAGGGCCCATAACCATACAGGCTAAGCTTTACTACAGCTTGGTGCCCTCTTCCGTGGGTAAGTTCTTGAAGCTGCCCGAGAGTGAGTACCGTCCGGTGCTTGTTAACGAGGCTACCTACACCCTCACTGTGAAGTAAACCTAAAGGGGGCGTTGCGCCCCCTTCCTTTATCTTCTATCATTAACCTATGAGACGCTTGATAATAGTTTCCAATAGGCTACCTCTGACCGTTTCTAAGCGCAAGGGAGAGCTCGTATTCACCCGCAGCGCAGGTGGGCTTGCCACTGGCCTTGGCTCTATCTACAGGGACTTTGAGAGTATTTGGGTGGGGTGGCCGGGCATATCTAAGGATGAACTTAGCCCTTCAGAGGAACAGGAGATCAGCGCTAAGTTGAAGGAGGAGGGCTTTTATCCGGTTTTCCTTACTCATGACGATGTGGGACTCTACTACTACGGCTTTTGTAATAAGACGATATGGCCCCTGTTTCATTACTTCTACCTCTATATGGAGTACGATGACGCGAGTTATGAGGCTTACAGGAGGATAAACCAGAAGTTTTGCGAGAAGGTCCTTGAGATAGCGAGGGATGAGGATCTGATATGGGTGCACGATTACCATCTGATGCTTCTTCCGGAGATGTTGAAGAAGAGTATGGAGGATGTGGTTGTAGGGTTCTTCCTGCATATTCCTTTTCCTGCCTTTGAGGTTTACAGGCTTCTTCCTACCAGGGTGGAGATTCTCAAGGGACTTTTGGGGGCGGATCTCATTGGTTTCCACATATACGATTACGTGTTGCACTTCTTGAATAGCGTCACCTACCTTTTGGGTTACGAGCATACCATGGGTGAGATAGAGGTTGGGAATAGGATAGTTAAGGTTGACTCTTTCCCCATGGGTATAGACTACGAGAGGTTTGCCTCTTCTATAGAAAACAGGAGGGTTCAGAGGGAGTTAAGGAGGCTTAAGAGGCAGCTTGATGGCAAGAAGCTGCTCCTTTCTGTGGACAGGCTGGATTACACCAAGGGAATACTGCACCGTCTGGAGGCTTATGAGCTTTTTCTTGAGAGGTACCCTGAGTACATTGAAAAGGTGATCCTGCTGATGGTGGCTGTTCCCACGAGAACTGGCATGGAGCACTACATGGATCTGCGAAGAGAGGTGGAGGAGACAGTAGGCCGCATCAACGGGCGCTTTGGTACTGTGGGATGGACACCTATATGGTATCTCTACCGCTCCATACCCTTTGAGACCCTGTGCACTCTGTACAACGCTGCAGATGTGGCACTTGTGACTCCTTTAAGGGATGGCATGAACCTTGTGGCCAAGGAGTACATCGCTGCTAAGGACAGAACCCGAGATGGGGTTCTGGTCCTCAGCGAGTTTGCCGGTGCTGCCAAGGAGATGGGTGAGGCGATACTGGTTAACCCCAACGATGTGTTAGGATTATCTGAAGCTATAAGGGCTGCCCTTGAAATGCCTCGCGATGAAAAGTTAGAAAGATGTGCGAGTATGCAGGAGAGATTGAAGAGGTACACGGTCAAGAGATGGGCCAATGACTTTGTGGAGTCGCTCATAAAAGTAGAGAGGAAGTTGAAGGGATTGGTTCTCATGAAGGTGAACCGGTTCATACTGGAGGACTTCGCTAAAAGGTTTGCCGATGCAGAAAAGAGGCTATTGTTGTTGGATTACGACGGAACTTTGGTTCCCTTTGCGGAAAGGCCAGAAAGGGCTCTTCCAGATGAAGAGCTGCTCAGGCTTTTGAGTGGGCTTTCTAATGTGAGTACAGTGGTGATCATCAGCGGCAGGGACAGGAAGGTTCTTGAAGGATGGTTTGGCTCTTTGAATGTGGGGCTTGTTGCAGAGCATGGGGCGTGGATAAGGGAACCGTCTGGGGATTGGCATCTTTTGGAGCCGGTTAGCAACCATTGGATGGAGCAGATAAGGCCTATAATGGAGCTTTTTGTGGATAGGACTCCAGGGGCTTTTGTTGAGCAGAAGGAGTTTTCACTGGCCTGGCACTACAGGCGGTGTGATCCAAAGCTTGGTGCTGTAAGGGCCAGGGAGCTTAAGAATACCCTTTCTCAGCTTGTATTTAACCTGAATCTTGAGGTTATCGAGGGCAACAAGGTGGTGGAGGTGAGAAACGCCAATATAAACAAGGGAAGGGCGGCCATTCATTGGGTGGAGAAGGATGCGTGGGATATGATATTCAGCTGTGGAGACGACTGGACCGATGAGGATATGTTTTCCGTGTTGCCTGATACGGCTGTGACCGTTAAGGTGGGTGCGCTTACCACTCAGGCGAAGTACGTTGTTGAATCCTATGCTGATGTTAGGAAGATGTTGGAGAGCTTTTTAGAGAGGGTGGCGGATGAAAGCTGAAAGGACCTTTGTGGTTAAGGATTGTACCCTTGTTCAGCTTTCCACTGGGATCAGGGCTCAAAGCCTCAAGGATCTAAGGGAGGGTATAGCTTCTGTGGAAAGTAGCTGTATTTACTATCACTTTTGGGGAAACAAGATGGCTCCCAGCTTTGAGGAGCAGGAGTACAACAACGATTTTGCCACATGGGTGGCTAAAGAGTTGAACGATGTGGTTCTTGCAGAGAAGCTT
>JALWBK010000108.1 GCA_027037155.1 bacterium
GCTATAGATGAGGCGCTCTCTGAGGTGGAAGATGTTTTGGTGCTGCTTGAGAATACGGCAGGACAGGGAACGGAGGTGGGCTACAGGCTTGAGCATCTTCAAGACATTATAGAGTTATCGGCGTATCCTGAAAGGATAGGGCTTTGTATTGATACAGCCCATGCCTTTGAGGCCGGATATCCAATACACACCCAAAGGGGGCTTGAAGACTTTGTGATAGAGATAGAGAAACGCTTTGGACTTGAGAAACTACATCTCATCCATCTGAACGATTCAAAGACTCCTTTGGGTTCTAAGGTGGACAGGCATCAGCATATAGGGGAGGGGTATATAGGGGAGGAGGGATTTAGGGTCATTCTTTCGCATCCAGTGGTGAGAAAGACTCCCCTTGTTATGGAGACCCCGTGGGGGGAGGGGTGGGACAGGAGGAACATGAGGAAGGTGAGAGAATTACTTGGAAGTTGCCTTTGAGGTGGTGGTGATGCTGTCATCAGAAGTGGCAGCTACCTTGTCTTTCAGATCCTTTGGCAGCTGCAGAACCTTCTTCCTCTCCCTGAGAACGGGAGAGTACCTGTCTCCCCTGATCTTGGCATCCAGTACCTTCGGCATACCGACACCTCCAAACATTTTTTTGGTATTTTAAAAGATAATCTGAATGAGCCGTGTGTCAAGGAGATTGTGTTGTTAACATCTTGTAAACAAAGTGAAAACTTGTACATTCTACAAAACAGTGTATTGTAATTATGTTTTGTGACAGGTGGATTGATGGAGTATGGCTTCTCTGCCATACTTGATACAGTAAGGTTTCAAAGCGGAGGTAGGGGATGGATCTGGTGGATGCCACAAGCAGGGTGTTTGAGAATAATTTCCGGGTGGTGCAGAAGGACAAGGTCCTCGTTTTGGTTGATGAGATAGCGTCGTTTGAGAGCCCTTCTGAAGGCGAGGTTGAAAAGAGAGAGAGGTTGCTTACCATTGCAGAGGCCTTTTATGAAGCGGCTAAGGGGAAGGGACTTGAGGCGCATCTAATTCGTTATACCGCAACGGGTAGCCATGGAAAGGAGCCTCCCGTTCAGGTCTGGGAGGCTGTGTGGGGAAAGGATGCCGTTGGGTTACTGAAGAGCAAGGGGCTGTTTGAGGCTATTTTGGAAAAGAGAATAGAAGATATTGAAGGACTTTACCGTATTCTTGAGCCTTTTACCAAAAGGCTTCCCACTTGTGTGGTTGCTTTGTCCAACTACTCTACCAGCCACACCATCTTCAGGAAGCTTTTGACCAAGGCAGGGGTGAGGTACGCCAGTATGCCCCTTTTTGAGGAGCAGATGCTGGCAGGTTCGGTGTTGGTTTCTCCTGACAAGCTCAGGAGTATTACACTGCCTCTGGCGCAGCTTCTCAGTGAAGCCGTTGAGTGTAGGATAACCACCAAGGATGGGACAGAGTTGACTATGTCCCTTGAAGGGAGAGAGGCTTTGGCAGACATTGGAGATCTCAGCTTTCCAGGGGCTTTCAGCAATCTTCCTGCAGGTGAGGCCTTTATAGCCCCTGTGGAGGGAACTGCCAGCGGGCAGATGGTGATTCACTGGGCGCCCACTAAAAGACTTGAGAAGCCAGTTGTTATACACATAGAGGATGGCCTGGCTGTGGATGTGAGAGGAGATGATCCCCACGTTTCGGAGCTGTTGAGTGCCTTTGAGGGTATAGAGAATGCGAGGAATGTAGCGGAGCTTGGCATAGGCACAAATCCGAAGGCGTCCAAACCTGATAACATCCTTGAGGCTGAAAAGATCTTAGGCACCATACACGTGGCCTTTGGGGATAATCACACCTTTGGAGGAAGGACCAAGGCATCCTTTCACCAGGATTACGTTGTGTTTAGCCCTACGGTGGAGCTGAGGATAGGGGAGATATGGCAAACGATTATGCAAGATGGGAACCTTCTTATTTAGAGGACTTTTCCCTTCGTTTAAGGAGGAGATTAGCCCTCATCATTTTAATCGCCCTCGTTGTCTTTTCTGCCGGGATAGTAGGCTTTATGACCATAGAGAATATGAGTTTTTTAGATGCCTTTTATATGACGGTTATAACCCTTTCCACCGTTGGTTTTGGAGAAGTGAAGCCCCTTTCTCCTGAGGGCAAGCTCTTTACCTCTTTTCTGATAATCTCGGGGGTGGGAACCTTTGCGTACGCTGCTACCAGTATGTCCCATCTTTTGGTTGAGGGAGAGCTGAGGAAGGTTTTTGATGCGAGAAGGAGGAGAAGGCTTATGAAGAGGCTGAAGAATCATGTGATAGTGTGCGGTTTCGGTAGGGTTGGTGAGAAGATTTGTGAGGAGCTGCAGAAGGCGGGAACCGATTTTGTGGTGATAGATGATGATCCACAGAGGATAGAGGTGGCGGAGGCAAAGGGGTACCTTTTTGTATATCAGGATACCACCGAGTCAGAGGCGTTGAAAAGGGCAAATATAGAGGATGCTAAGGCACTGATTGCTGCCTTGGGAGATGACGCTGACAACCTCTTTCTCACCATCACTGCTAAAGAGCTTAATCCCGACATAATAGTTGTGGCCAGGGTGAATGATCCGCGCAATCAGAAGAAGCTGAAAAAGGCAGGGGCGGATAAAGTAGTGGCGCCTCACGTTATAGGTGCTTTGAGGATGGCTCAGGCGGCTATAAAGCCTGTGGTGTCAGACTTCGTGGAGCTTGCCACTACCGGTAGGGATCTGCAGTTTCTGTTGGAGGAGGTGAGGATTCCTGAAGATTCACCTGTTTGTGGCAAGAGTATTTTAGAGCTTGAGTTGCGGAGCAAAACGGGTGCCATCATCATCGCCATGGTTAAGGAGGGTAGGGTTATAAAAAGTCCTGAGCCAACGGAAAAGTTAGAGGCTGGGGATCTGCTTATAGCGCTGGGAAGTCGTGAGGAGATAGAAAGGTTAGAGGAGCTGATCGCTACAGGTGAGGTTTCTTCAAAGTAAAGATTTTTCTTTTCATCTTTGCACAGATTTCAGTTTTTGTTACAATGAAGCATGAATAACTCACTACGGGACACGTCTTTAAGGAAACTGATTTGGTTGTGTGCCATCGGGTTAGTGTTAGTTCTGTGTTTTTCTGGGGTTGTGTTTTATGTGCTCTCTTTCAAGGTGAAGAGAACGGTGGCAGAAGGGGAAAGTTTACGCTTCAAACGTTTCGTTTCTTATGTTGTTGAAGAGGCTGAGCTTTACTCAGAAGGTCTTCTAAACAGTTTTGCTATGTGGGAAGATTTCGCTAACGCTGTTAAAAGGAGAGATGTGGCTTGGCTTGAGAAGTTGTTGTTTGATGATGCACAAGTGGCCCAGTGTGATGCTGTTGGTGTACTTCTATCAAATGGAGATGTGCTGATAAGT
>JALWBK010000109.1 GCA_027037155.1 bacterium
TCCCCTCTCAGCCCTATTCTCTCCCCCCTTTGGACGCGTTGCGCCCTTTTCCGGTAAAATGGAACAGGTATCGGTGTTTTGTCCCCCATTGCGCGAGACACCAATGGAGGTGGCGCATGTACGATATGGCAAATCTAAGCCGAATCGTACCGGCTCTATACCAGTAATAGGTTCCGGTGGTGTTTACAGCTGGACATACGAACCTTTAGTTAAGTTTCCTACACTTGTTATTGGAAGAAAGGGAACTGCTGGACAGGTATGGTTAGCTGAAAATCCATCTTGGCCCTCAGATACTACGTTTTATTTAGAGTGGAAACGAGTAATCAATATCAGATTTCTTCACGCTTATCTTTTGTTTTCTCCTCTATCGGGTGATCATGCTAAAACTACCCTTCCTAGTCTTCAGCGTCCATACGTAGAGAAATTCCCCATCCCCCTCCCCCCTCTCCACGAGCAGGAACGCATAGCCGAGATATTGAAGGCCGTAGATGACAAAATAGAGGCCGAGAGGAAAAGGGCGGAGGCGTTGGAAAAGGTTTTTAAAACTCTGCTTAACGACCTAATGACAGCGAAGAGGAGGATACCTAAGGAGTTGGTGGGTAAGTTAGCACACAATATGGAGGGGCCGGTGTGAGAAAGGCAAGAAGGCGAGACCGAAGGAGGGAACTGTACTATATTACAGGAATTGAGAATCTGGAATCTATACTTAGTTCAGGTATTTTGAGCCGTGATGAGGTTGAAAAACTTGGTTTGAATTTTATAGATATAGCAGATGAGGAAATAGTTGAAAAAAGAAGAAAAAAGGGTTTAAGTAAATATGCGAATCTCTACATCTATCCAAGAAACGCTATGATGTATAGACTATCAAAAAATCGCAAGGATAAACTACTCGTGATAGGCGTAGATGCAGCAGTATCCGAAAGAAGTGGGAGTAAAGTTTCTATAGGCAACGCTGCGAGTGATTATTCAATTCTACTGAATTCTGGAGATGTATATTTAACAAAACTCTTTGAGAGAGTACGAGATATACGGGATTGGCATTCAAGTGAAGCAATAATAGACATAAAACCCTTTATTAAGAAAAGCAAACTCCCATTCCCATCTGTGGAGTACTTATTCCCTAAGACCTTCCTACAGTCCGAGGTCTTAATTCCCAAGAGGGTGCCTAAAAAGTACATACGGGCTATTTATGTACCTAACGAAGATATGAAGAAAAAAGTTTTACGAATGGTAGGGAGATTACCTAAAGGTATAGAAATTATTGTTGATCCCGATTTATTCTTTGAACCTCGCAGAAAAGTAGAAATATATCCAAACCTTTACATAGTGGAAGGTGATATGTTTGATAGCGAGATGCAAACATTAACCATAAGCGTCAACACTGTCGGTGTTATGGGGAAGGGTTTGGCAAGCCGTTTTAAGTACATGTATCCGGCTGCCTTTCTGGTATATCAAGACATCGTAAAAAGGAAAATATTAAGGCCAGGGAGGCCTTACCTTTATAAGCCGGAGAGCCTTAACGGTGAAAGGTGGTTCCTATTCTTTCCCACAAAAAGGCACTGGAAGGAAAAGAGTAATCTCAAGATGATATGCGAAGGTTTGAAGTGGTTTTTGAAGTTTTACAGGAGGGAAGGGGTTAAATCAATAGCCTTCCCCGCCCTTGGGTGTGGCCTTGGTGGATTAAAATGGGAGCAGGTTGGCCCCGTGATGGTAAATTACCTTAAAAATACAAGTATTCCGGTTGAAATATATGTTCCCATAAACGATCTTAAAGACGAGTATTTTGAGAGAGAATTTTATGAAAGGAAGGTTACGGGTTGTGAAGATATATTTTCCACTCTACAACAATAGGTTCATGCCGTATATTTATAGGCAAAGAGCTTTGGGACAGTTTGAGAGCGACGGTTCGGCCGTATAATATCCATAGCGATGTTGGAGATTTTGGTTCCGGGGGTGATTGAGGAGATGGAGGACGAGGAGGGGAGGGAGTTGATTGAGAGGTTTAGGGAGCTGGTTAAGAGTTATGAAGATGTATCAGAGATGTTGCAGGATGAGGAAATATTAACCACTTTGCTCCAGATAAGGTTACTTGCTCTTTCTAAGCTTGCGGAGGAATGGGAGGAAGCGGATATAGTTGAGGGAATAGAACGGATCGGTGAGGAATTCAAGGATCATCCGCAACTTATAGATTTGTTTCCATACGTTGAAAACTATTTATTACCCATTGTTAAAACCTCTTTCAAACCACTTCGCAGAGCCTTGAACGAAAAGCCCGAAGAGATCAGAAGTATTGACTTCAAAAGTATAACGTACTCGGACTTTATGCGGTCGCTGTTTTCGTACCCCGTTTTGACGGTTAAGTATGTAGATCTGTCCCTTAAGGTTGAGGTTTTACTCTTCGTTTTTATGTTCTGGATGGAAAACAAAATCGGTATAAAAGAGAACGTTTTAATGGAAGCGAAGGAAATTTTTAAATCGTTAGTGCAGCATTATTTTGTCGCTTTTAGGAGATTTTTGAAATTTATTGAAGGGGAGAAAGAGGCCAAATTGTCATTAGAGTGGGCGGGTGCCATAAAGGATAACCGTTCGGCTGTGGAGGTTCAGCATGAGATACTTAGGTGGAGGGTTGGGATCTGACCACTTGACATTTATCCGGGCTTATAATATCTACCTAAAGGAGGTAGAAGATGGTAAAGACGTATAACTTGTTTATCAGTCATTCATGGACGTATGAGGATCATTATAGGAGGTTAATAAATCTCCTGCAAAAACGTAAATATTTTAAATTTAAGGATTATTCTGTTCCCCCAGATGATCCTATTCATACCTCCGGTAGTGATAGAGAACTTTATGAAGCCATTAAGAACCAGATGAAACCGTGCCATGTGGTTCTGGTTTTGGCAGGTGTATATGCAACATACAGCAAATGGATACAGAAGGAAATATTAATAGCGAAGAAAGAATTCACAATTCCTAAACCAATTATTGCAATAGTTCCAAGAGGTCAGATTAAAATATCCAGAAAAGTAAGGGAAAACGCTGATGAGATTGTTGGATGGAATACGGAATCCATAGTTAGGGCAATACGAAGATGGGCAAATGCATAAGGAGTTGGAACTTTTGGATTTTATAAAGGGTTTGGAAAAAGAAATTTATGGTGAGAAATATAAAGATCATTTGTTGGAAATTTATAAACTTTATGTAAAAATGGCGGACAATATAAGTGAGAGACGACATAAGACGAATAATTTATTCATAACTATCAATTCAGCTATTCTCGGAGGGATAATGTATTCCTTTAAAACATCAAATGCACTTTTCATAATCCCCGCTTCATTAGTAGGATTCGCAATAGCAATGCTATGGGG
>JALWBK010000110.1:0-2453 GCA_027037155.1 bacterium
GCAGTTGGTGGAGGAGGCTACAAAGGCTTTTAAGAAGGGAGACTATAATACGGCCATTGTTAAGTATAAAGCCGCTCTCAGGCTGTCTCCAGCTAACAGAAAGGCACTTTTGAACCTTGGGGTTATTTACTTCAAGCTGGGGATGCTGAAGGAGGCTGAGGAGTATTTCAAGCGGCTGCTTAATCTTTATCCTGATGATGAAGATGCCCTGAATAATCTGGCAGTGGTCTATATGCAGCAGGGTAAATACAAGGAGGCTTTAAATCTGCTTGACAGATGCCTTGCACTGGATCCTGTCAACAAGCTTGCACTGCTGAATGAGGGAATATGCTACAAAAGGCTTGGCAATGTTACAAAGGCCCTTGAGATGTTTGCTCGGGGCATGAAGGTTTATCCTAACGAGTATCGGTTCTTTCTGTATGCTGGGGTTTTGCTGTACGAAAAAGGAGATATGGAAGGGGCGGTGAGCTTGCTTGAAAAGGCCTATTCCCTCATGGAGGACAAGAATACGGAAACAGCCATCTTTTTAAGGAGTATTCTGGAAAGATGAATGAGAAGAAAAAGAGATTAGGCGATCTGCTTATTGAAAAGGGATATATCACTCAGAGGGAACTCAACATAGCCCTCTCGGTTCAAAAGATAACGGGTACCAAGTTAGGGGAGACGTTGGTTGAGCTGGGCTTTATCACCTCCAGAGTCATTGGTGAGGTGTTGGCCGAACAGTTTGGCATGGAGTTTCTGGATCTCAACCTCTATCCTCCTCAGGAAGAGGCTTTAAAGCTTATACCTCGTAGGGTGGCGGAGGAGTACAAAATTATCCCGGTCTTTGTGGAGGATAACACGCTGGTTTTGGGGGTTACGGATCCTTTAGATGTGAGGGGGATGGACGTTGCAAGGCGGCTTACCGGTATGATGATTAAACCTAAAGTTGTGGATCTCAGGAGCTTTGAGGACACGGTAGAGAAGACCTACTATTTCATAGAGAATCCCATTGATAAAGAGATTGTTGGTATACTTGAGGACTTCAGGAAGACCGAGTCTGCTGATGCTTCAAGGGTAAGTAGGCTCTTTGATCTACTCCTGCAGGAGTCCATAAGAAGGAGGGCTACGGACATACACATCACGCCCTTTGAGAAGGTTATAATGGTCTTTTTCAGGATAGACGGCGTACTGCACTACGCCTACTCACTTCCCAAGAATATCCAGAACACCTTGACCTCCAGGGTGAAGATCTTAGGCGGAATGGATATAGCAGAGCAGAGGCTTCCCCAGGATGGAGCCTTTTCCTTTGAGTTCCTTGGCAAGGCTCATGATATGAGGGTATCCACCGTTCCAACCCTTTACGGCGAGAATATAGTTATCAGGATCTTGAGCAAGAATCCTTCTCTGATGGAGCTGGATAGATTGGGATATTGGCCCCACCAGGTACAGCTTTTAAGAAGGATCTTTCAAAAGCCCCACGGTATTGTGGTTGTTACCGGCCCCACTGGAAGTGGTAAGACCACCACTTTGTACGCTGCTTTGAGGGAGATAGATCTGGTTCAGAGAAATGTGCTTACGGTGGAGGATCCTGTAGAGTACAGGTTTCCCTTTGTGAAGCAGACCCAGGTTAACGAGAGGGCTGGCTACACCTTTGCTTTGGCGGGCCGCCACTTTATGAGGCAGGATCCTGATGTTATCCTTATTGGTGAGATAAGGGATGAGGAGACTGCAAGCATAGCCTTGAGGGCGTCCATTACAGGTCATCTTGTCCTTGCCACCTTGCACACCAACGATGCGGTCTCCACCATTCCGCGTCTTGTGGACTTTAACGTTGACAGGTTTTTGCTGGGCTACGCCTTGGCCGCTGCGCTTTCTCAGAGGTTGGTGAGAAGGATATGTGAGTACTGCAAAAGGGAGTATGAGGTTACGCCTGAAGAGGTCGATGAGTTTGGTATTGAGCCTGGAACGGTGCTGTGGCGTGGAGAGGGCTGTCCTTCGTGCAACTACACCGGCTACATAGGCAGAACGGTCATAAGCGAGATAATGGTTGTGGACGAGGATATAGCCCACATGATCTCTGAGGGTGAGAGCCTGTTGAAGATAAGAAAGGCGGCCATGGAAAAGGGGATGGTGCCCATGAGGGAAGATGGTATAAAGAAGGCGTTAGAGGGCATCACCACCCTTGAAGAGGTTAGAAGGGTTACAGGTTAGATTTCTATGGCTTTATACCTTTGCAAACTGCTCTATCCCAACGGGAAAGTTGGGTTTAAGTTCCTTTCTGAAGAAGAGTTTACTGCTCTTCTTACAGACAGAGAGGTCATAGTCCTTCAATCTTTTCAGCTTCCCTCTTGGCTTCAGTATCTCAGAGAGGGGATTTCCAAGCTCTCCATTGGAAGAGTTAAGGATGAGGAGCTGATTGATTTTGCCAAGAGCATGTCGGTGATGTTAAGGGCAGGAATCCCTGTCATTGA
>JALWBK010000110.1:2463-3338 GCA_027037155.1 bacterium
CATTGATATTCTGGAGGATCTTGCGGAGATTACCACTAACAGAAAGCTTAAAAGCGCTCTGGTTCAGATAGCCCATAGGGTGAGGGAGGGGCTCAGCCTTTCAGAGGCCTTTGCCCAGCATCCTTCGGTGTTTTCAGAGGTGTTTCATAGGGTTATCAGAATCGGTGAAGAGACGGGAAGCTTGGATGTGGCCTTTAAAGATATAGCCGAACACCTTGAGCGGGTTCATGAGCTTAAGAACAACATAAAAAGGGCTCTCATGTATCCCTCCTTTGTGTTTGTCGCTACCTTTGGGGCGCTTATCTTCTGGTTGGTGTATGTGCTTCCCAAGATTGTGTCGGTTTTTACCTCCATGGGGCTGAAGCTGCCAGCCATAACCTTGGCGGTTATAGATCTGTCCAACTTCATGAAGCGCTATGGGATCCACTGTCTTGCCCTTTTGGTGTTGCTTTTGGCGGTTGTGTGGGTTTTGAGAAAAAAGAGTGAAAGGGTGGCCTACGCGTGGGACTGGCTCGTTTTGAGGATACCTATTGTTAAGGCTGTGGTTACCAACTTTCAGTACGCCTATGTGGCAGATTTCATGAGGTTACTCATAGGTGCCGGTTCTAACATAGACAGGGTGTTGGAGCTTGTGGCCAAAGGAGTAGGTAACAGGGTCTTTAAGAGGGCCCTTGAGCGTGTGAGGGAAAGTGTTATCATGGGAAGGGCTTTATCGGCCTCTTTCATGGAGACAGGACTCTTCCCAAGGTTGTTTATACGTATGCTCAGATCTGGTGAGGAGAGTGGAACCTTGGAGGAGCAGTTGAGGTTTGCGGCGGATGTCTACTATGGTAAGTTGGAAGATATAACTGCCAAGATGGGAAAGATGCTGGAGC
>JALWBK010000111.1 GCA_027037155.1 bacterium
GTACAGCACTGCCTCTGGGTCTCTTTTACGGTGGATTAGCTCAGCTAATCGCAGGAATACTGGAGTTTGGTACAGGTAATACCTTTGGTCTTTGTGCATTTGGTTCATACGGTGCCTTCTGGATTGCCTTGGCAACCTTGATCTACTTCAAAGATAACAAGGTTCTACCTGCTTTCAAGGACTTCCACGGAGCCATTATGTGGACACTGATCGCTTGGACCATCTTCACATTCATAATGACCTTGGCAACCTTCCCCAAGGCAAAGGCACTGGTAGTCATATTCATTTCACTGCTAATCCTGTTCATACTACTTGACATTCACGTAATTACAGGAAGCAAAGCCATAGGCACCATAGCAGGCTGGGAAGGTATATGGACAGCCTTTACAGCCTGGTATCTCATGGCTGCTGAGCTCATCAACCCCGCCTATGGCAAGGAGGTCCTTCCCATTGGAGCACCCAAGCAGTAAAGACATCAAAGCCGGGAAGGCTTCTGTTGCCTTTCCGGCTCTTTTCTGTATAATCAAATTTCATGAATAAAAGCCTTTTTTACATCCTCTTTCCAGTTGCTATTTTCTCTGTCCATTACACCTATTTGCATTTTATCTTTTCCATCTCCCACAGAAAAAAGCTTGTGGGAATAATCAACATTGCTCTCTATCCTGTCCTTATGGCAACCATCACCACAGCCCTTCTGGGATGGTTCGCCACAAACAAAACACCCTTTCACCTGCCATCTACAGTTTTAGGGATTGTTTTCTGCTACCTCTCCCTTATCTTCTCCACCATACCCGGACTCTCTATCCTCTTTCAGGAAGTTGACATCCAGTACCTGCTTTTGGGGTTGGGCTGCGCCATGGGCTATAAAATAAACAGCCTTAACCAGCTAACAAAAAATTTCGGTGATATATTCTCCCTCTACGGGTTTCACGCTGTTTTAGCCTTCATAATGGGAGTTATAGGATCACTACTGGTAAAGTACCTTATCACCAAGAACCTCTCCGCCTCTTCCAGCAAAAATGAAGTTATAAAGGGCATCATCCTTGGATTCAGTGTATCTACAGGGATAGTGGCCATTCCTGTAGCAGCTTTCTTTGCAAGTATAATCCCGTAGGAGGGAAGAGATGGAAGGCAACGGCGGGACAAAAAATACCATTACAAGGCTAAGAGTAATCACAATATGCTCCTTGGTTCTATTTTTCATCTTTATACTTGCACTCATAAAAATTGCCGCCGATAGATGGGGAGTAGGGGGAGGCTCCTTTCCCCTCCTTGAACTTGCAAAGGGAGAGGCTGTAGTTGATGGAAGAGATGTTGACAGACTAAACAAGTTTTTAGGCAAAAGAAAGGTACTTTTAAGGGATACCGTGCAGAAGGTAACAGCCACACCAGAGGGAGGTTACATACTACACCTTTCTCACTCAGTGATAATATTAGACCCAGAACGGGTTCAGCTTCTGCTATCTAAGGGCGTGCAACCAAACGCATTGAAAGGATTACTCATACAGGCTGAAGGCATTTTACGGCTTGACCCTAACTACGGCATCAGGCTCTTTCTCCTTAAAGGCACAAACGTTCAAGTCCTGGGAAAAGCACCTTGAGACGAAAGAGGTGGGGCGGTATAGGATAGAAAAGAACTACTCAATAGGTACTTCTTTGCCCTTCTCAGTTTCAGCCTTTTCAAGTTCAATTTTTAAAGTACCCTCTTCCATCTTAGCCTTTGCTGTATCCGGATTTACAACGTAAGGAAGAGGGATCTTTCTGGAAAAGACATCAAAGTACCTCTCAAACCTATATAGATGCTGGTCATCTACCTTATCAATAACCTTTTCCTTTCTCTCTCCTGAGATAACGAGTTCACGGGGCCTGATCTCTATCTTTATCTCATCTTTCTTAAAACCTGGTATATCCGCTATGATGTAGAGCTTATCTCCCTCCTCAAAGATATCCACCGGCGGAAACTGGGGTCTGGCTCCAAAGGGAACAGACCCAGGATCCTGCCAGCCAAAGTACTGATAAGAAGGATCTGGCCCTCCAAAATACGTGGGAGAGTACCCTCTCCAACCAAAATACTCGGGAGAAGGCTCCACTCCTCCAAATACCTCAGGTGGCCTTTCAGGGCCTCCAAAGGCCCATCTCATCTTCCATCCAACCTGCCACTTTTCCCTTTCCTGCTTCAAAAACTTCCTCATGGGCATGATCCCGCCCTCCTTTTTAAATTTTGCCCCACCTCATTTAATAATTTTACCCCTTTCCCCCACAAAGTCAAACACAGGATTACAGAAGATGAATTGACATATCGCAAGAACACCAGAGTATTAAGCCAAAAAGATCCAAGGAGAACTGAGGTTCACACTTAAAAAGTCCAAAAATAAGAAAACGGTGATTTAACAATCAGCTAAACTACATGTAAATCTTTATAACCGCTTTATCCAAAAGCTTATTGAGCCATCTCTTGTATCTCTCCTGAAAGCGCTCTTGCAGGAGCTTTTCCTTTATCTTCTCCTTAACCTTTTCAAAAGGCACATAGGCTTCCTTTTCTCTTTTTCCCACCTTAATTATGTACCACCCATTGGGAGTCTCTATCATACCAAGATTTTTATCTGTACCGAAAACAAAGTTATCTATGGGCTCAAGCAGTTCCCCTTTTTTCACCATACCAAGATACCCGCCCTTTTCAGCATTAGGTCCTTTAGAATACTCCCTCGCAAGGGCCTCAAAAGAGAATCCCCCCAAGGCCTGGGTGTAAACCTTTTTGGCAAGCTCCTTCCCCTCCTCCCTTGGGATGAAGATAAGCCACACCTCGGCCATGGGTGGTAGCCTAAACTGCTCCTTGTGCTTCTCGTAATACTCCTTCACCTCCTCATCGGCCACCGCCACCCTCATCCTGATCTCATAGTTCATTAAGCGGTTTATGGTTATTCGCCTCCTTATCTCTTCCCTATAGGCCTCCAAGGTTATCCCTCTTTCCTCTAAAAACTTCTTGAAGTCCTCATCGCTCAAGCCATTTTCCTTCTTGAAATTTTCTATGTACGAGTCCACCACTTCATCAGACGCCACAAGCCCAAGCTTCTTCGCCTCCTGCATCTGTAGCTCTTCCATGATAACCTTTCTCAGTACCTCTTTAAGAGGAAGCTCCTTACCAGTGGCGTTCTTCAAAAAGATTGCCCTCTCCTGAAGCTCGGTAAGTGTAATGGGCTTTCCATTAACCACAGCAACGATCCTTTCAATTACAACCGCCCTTGCAGATGAAAAGAAAATCACCACAAAAAGAAGAAAAGCTACACGTCTCATAACTCACTCCTTTTCTGCAGATGCAACT
>JALWBK010000112.1:0-1584 GCA_027037155.1 bacterium
GATTGAAGCAGCGAGACTGCTGTATCTCAAGGCCGCATGGCTCAAGGATAATGGTATTCCGAGCTTCTACAAGCTTTCTGCCATGGCGAAGCTCTTTGCCTCTGACGTTGCCATGAGGGTTACAAGGGAGGCCATACAGGTACACGGTGGTTATGGATACACCACCGATTACGATGTGGAGCGCCACTACAGAGATGCGAAGATAACGGAAATTTACGAGGGAACAATAGAGGCCCAGAGGTTAACCATTGCCAGGGCCTTGCTGAAAGAGATGTAATTTTGCTTGACTTTGTCAGGCTCTGGATGTATAAGGCTGTGGAAAACTGAATGAATACTCACTCATTTAAGGAGGTGGAGGTATGAAAGCGGTCTGTTTTGTGAAGAGCGTCCCAGATACCGAGACGCGCGTTAAGCTGGCTGGGGATAGGTTGGATAAGAGTGAGATTAAGTATATCCTCAATCCCTACTGTGAGTTTGCTGTTGAAGAGGCGGTAAGGAAGAAAGAGGCTGGTATTGTTGATGAGGTTGTTATCATCAGCATGGGACCTGCCAGGGCTCAGGAGGCAATAAGGTCCGCTCTCGCCATGGGTGGTGATAGGGGCGTTCACATTGAGGATGATGCCCTTGATGGCTCTGATGTTTACGCCACTGCCAAGGTGCTCGTTGAGGCCTTCAAGAAGGAAGGTGGTCTTGATGCCTTCCAGCTCTTGCTTTTTGGACAGAGGGCCATTGATGGCGATACCTGGGCAGTACCCAGCATGGTTGCGGAGATGCTCGGTATACCCATGGT
This sequence comes from bacterium, assembly GCA_027037155.1. Taxonomy (GTDB): domain Bacteria; phylum Thermosulfidibacterota; class Thermosulfidibacteria; order Thermosulfidibacterales; family Thermosulfidibacteraceae; genus Thermosulfidibacter. The sequence goes on from JALWBK010000112.1 coordinate 791, forward strand.
GGGCAACATTGTGAAGCTGGATGTGGATGGCAACAAGGCTACTGCTGTTAGGATGGTTGAGGGCGGTGAGGAGGTCTTTGAGGTTGAACTTCCCGCTGTGTTTGCTGCTCGTAAAGGTTTGAATGAGCCAAGGTATCCCTCTCTTCCCAACATTATGAAGGCCAAGAGAAAGCCTATTACTAAGTATACCCTTGCTGATCTTGGTATTGACGCTGGTGAAGTGGGTAAGGCCGGTTCCTTCACAGAGGTTTTGAAGTATGAGCTTCCGCCTGCTAGACAGGCTGGTAGGAAGGTTGAGGGCGAGCCCGAAGAGGTCGTGGAAGAGCTCATCAAGTTCCTCAAAGAAGAAGTACAGATTCTGTAAGGTGAGGGGGTGTTGCCATGGTATTTGTGATAGCGGAACAGAGAGAAGGAGAGCTCAGAAAGCCTGCTAAGGAGGCTTTGAGCACAGGTAGAAAGATAGCCGATGAACTCGGCTGTTCTATGGAGGCCATTATCCTTGGAGAAGGTGTTGGATCTCTTGCTGACGAGATCGCATCTTACGGAGCGGATAAGGTCTATGTGGTGGATGACGCTTTCCTCAAGTACTACCACCCCATGGCCTATGCCCGTGTAATTGGTGATCTGATCAAGGAGAAGCAGCCCAAGGTTGTTTTGATGGGTGGTACCCAGACCGGAAGGGATCTTCTTCCCAGGGTGGCGGCCAGGGTAGGCGCTGGTATTGCTCCTGACTGTACCGGTTACAGAATTGAGGGAGACAATATCGTTGCCATAAGGCCTGCCATTTCTGGTAA
>JALWBK010000112.1:1594-3301 GCA_027037155.1 bacterium
TCTCAGGCCTAACGCTTTTGGTATTGCTGAGCCTGATACAGGCAGAAAGGCTGAGGTGGAGAACATCTCCTTTGAACCCACCGATGCCGAGAAGAAGCAGGTTCTCAAGGAGTTCAACGTAAAGGCTACTGGAAGGCCCGAGCTTACAGAGGCTGAGATTGTTGTTTCTGGTGGTCGTGGTATGAAGGGACCTGAAAACTTCGCCATGATTGAGGAATTGGCCGATCTTCTTGGTGCTGCTGTTGGTGCCTCCCGTGCGGCGGTGGATGCTGGTTGGAGACCTCAGTCCGATCAGGTTGGACAGACTGGTAAAACCGTTTCTCCTAAGCTCTACATTGCTATAGGAATCTCCGGTGCCATCCAGCACCTTGCCGGAATGTCCTCTTCTAAGTACATCGTTGCCATCAACAAGGATCCCGATGCTCCTATATTTAATGTGGCCGACTTCGGTATTGTGGGAGACCTCTTTAAGGTTGTTCCTGTTCTGATTGAGAGGATTAAGAAAGAGAAGGGCCAGGCATAGGCAGAGACTTGATGCTAAGAAGATTTTTATACGACCGGGGTTGAAAGCCCCGGTCTTATTTTATGAGGAGGTGGAGACATGCTGGTTCTAAGGCTTTTGCTTGCGCTTCTGGCTGTGGCTTCTGCTGTTGTCTTTGTCAGAAGGGCAAAGGAGCTCATCTCTTATCTCAAGGTTTGTGAACAGGACCCGATGGACAGGCTTTCCAACAGGGAAGCCAGGATAAAAGAGACTGTAAAATACATCTTTGCTCAAATCTGTAGCAGGAAAAGGCCCTACACCGCTGTGGGAATAATGCACACTGTTATCTTCTGGGGCTTTATGCTGCTCTTTCCCACTGCCATTGAGGCTGTTATGAGGATCATCTTCCCAGGGTTTTCCTTCTCGTTCTTGGGAAGCTTTTTGTACGGCATTCTCACACTGTTGCAGGATATCTTCGCTTTGGGTGTGTTTGTTGCGATAATAGCTGCGCTTATTAGGAGATACGTGGTTAAGCCCGACAGGGTGGAGAACCATTGGGATGCTCCTGTGATACTCGGACTGATTACCGGTGTTATACTCACGTTCTTTGGTATGAATATGGCGGAGCTGAAGCTCGGGCATGAGGCGTTGAGGCCCATCTCTGCTTTCCTCCAGTCTATACTGGGTCCATCCACCGTTGAGGGAGCCCACACGCTTTATGCCGCAAGCTGGTTTTTGCACACAGCCATACTTCTTGTTTTCTTGCCTTTGCTCCTTTATTCCAAGCACCTTCACATCATCGCCAGCTGGCCCAATGTGTATCTGCAGAACATGGAAGGCTTCAAACAGTTCCGTATGGACTTTGAGACCTCCGAGTTCTTTGGGGTAAACAGGGTTGATCAGTTTTCCTGGAAGGATCTTTTAGACACTTACGCCTGTACCTACTGCAACAGATGTACAGATCTCTGTCCCGCTTACAACACTGGTAAGCCCCTTAAGCCCGGCGCCATGATTCAGGACTTGAGGGAGATTCTCTTCGAGGATGCTCCTAAGATCATGGCCGCTATGAAGGACGGGCAGAAGCCTGGTCCAGATGAGGAGATAGAGGGTGTTGAGCCTCTCATTGGTAGGCTTATGGACAAAGAGGCCATCTGGGCGTGTACAACATGTGGCGCTTGTCTTCACATCTGTCCTACCAGAAACGAGCATCCGCAAAAGATTATTCA
>JALWBK010000113.1:0-1832 GCA_027037155.1 bacterium
AATATTCATGTTCTCCAAAGTTACTCGGACTTCCTCTGCTTGTAATAAAGCCCAGAAGATATGTTCTAACTCCACAGTGCTATGCTTGTATTTATCAGCTATTTCTCTTGCCCTATTTAAAACCCTTTTTGCTCCTTCGCTGAATTTTCTATCCATCTTACAACCTCCTTTATACACATATAAGCACACTATCATCAAAAATTCGGCATACTTGCATCACTGTTTAGTTAGCCATGTTAAGCAGGGATAGTATTTCCGTTAAGATATTTATGCTTGGATTAAGTTTTATCTGACTGTGAATTCTTCTATATGTTTCTATATCTATTTCATATTCGTCGATTCTGGAAGTAGTAGCGTCTTGAAGTTCATTTTTTATCTCCTCTAACTTTTGCCTGAGTCCCATGTCTGTGATGAAATTAGGGTCAACAAAGTATGCAAGGACTATATCTGATACGTAGAGGACATAATCTACAAAAAAGTTGTAATTTCTAAATTCCCTCCCATCAGAGGCTTCATCGAGCCAATGGTTAAAAACTATATAAAGTGGATTTTTTACATTAGAAGTATGGACGATAAACTGACATCCTCCTAATGAAATCAATTGCTCAAAGAAGTTATTGTTATCTGGTATTATCCAGTAATATATGAAATCCTCTGTTACCCAAAAGATTACTTCATACCACTCTGCTTCATTTAAAGCCATGGAGCAATGATTAGTGTTCTTACGTTTAGGGTTCACAGAATACCATGTAGTGATATAGCTACCTGCGCCCTCCCATTTAAGAGGATGGGGAAATAAACCGTTCTCCCCATCCCACGCTAAATATTCAAAATCTATCTCTTCGTATGGCTTACTTGAACTATTTATCAAAAAGACAGATTGGACCGTTACATCGTGGTGTAGCTGAGGTGAATTAGTTATTTTTATTCTAAACATGTAAATTCCGTAGAATACCATTTTTTTCGTAGATTTGGGCCATTCTACTTCAGCCTGATAAGTTGAGTTTGCAGTGCCTCTTGTAGAAAGCGAAAGTTTTAAGCAATTTCCTCCATAACATTCATCGGGCACATGCCAAATAGAAACCATCTTTTTATCCCAATGGCTGCCTACCGGGCCTGGTCGAGAGTCTCTCGTTCTATGTCTAATATACCACTCACTGTTATGAGTCATATCTGCTATGCTGGAATATGTAAAGGTGTCGTAGAATATGAGGGCAATTGTAGTATCTCGCCCATTAAGGTATCCCAATATTAGTAGTGTTAGGATAATTCCATAACTTTTCATGACTTACCTCCTTTTAAGGGTTACATAGACATATAAGCACCATAAGCCTGAAAAATGTCCTGTCATGTGAGAATCCTTATCTGGGGCTATCTTTAAAGGTTATGGGAGAAAGTTAATATGTGGTGGAGTGCCCTCGCTTTGCGAGGGCACTCCACACTAACCTCAATATTCGGGATTCCTCTTTATCAGAACTAATAACAGTCCGTAGAAAATCGTAAATCCAATAATTACCGTCAAAGAGTGCTGCCCCGTTAACGCTATAATTAATGGCACTATAACAAGTGCAAAGGGGACAAAACCAGCATCTCGCTTAGCAGATTCTGCTCTCCTTATTAACTCTGTTTCGTTATGCCGCCTAAATAACTCACCCATGGGGGTCCTTCCTTCACTCCTTCTCTTTAACTCGTTTAATTTCTGCACCGCACCTTCATACTGGCCGTAAAATTTCTTAGAAACAACGACACCAAGCCAGATAGATACTATGAAATACACTACATAAATAATTAGGTTTAACATTTATACATCACCTCCTACAATTTCGGGGAGA
>JALWBK010000113.1:1842-2278 GCA_027037155.1 bacterium
AAGTGATGTCCTACTCGCTGCCCTTCTACGCTCTTCTTCCACAATAGGACTCGGTGAATATTGTGGAATCTTGAAATCAAACATTTCTAAGGAAAGTCCATAGTCTCTATCCGATGGAGTGAATATTTTTCCATTCTGGGTTACGGTAGCCATGCCGTAATAATCAGCGGTTCGAATTGCCTCGTCCTCATTATCAAAAATCTTGGGCACAATACCAAATACCAACATTTTGCCATTGTGCAAGATACCTATCTGATAAGGTCCAATATCCTTTGAACTTTTCCCTTCATCTTTCAATTCGAACTTTGCAATTTTCTCCCTCATCTCACTCATAGGCTGAAGATACTCTGGTGGATTCAATCTACCACTCAATGGATTGAAAAATCCACCGTCTTTATGAACCAACCCCAAATAAGCATCTCTCTCAAACTGTGGG
>JALWBK010000113.1:2288-3300 GCA_027037155.1 bacterium
AACAGGAATTATAGTCGCTATGGTTCCCTGGACCTTAGCTGTTCTCATTGCATCACCTATCCTTTGAACAGAACCAAGATTATCTACTATCCCGCGTGTTATTATTGGTCTTGCCTTTGGTATGATTGTCTCACCTGCTGCACTTATATACTGAGTATAGCTTGGCAATCTTGTTTTGAAAAACTCTGTATGGAATTTATCACCCTGACGATCAGCAATAATTGTAGGTCCTAATGAGAAATCAAGCTTACGCTTGGTTTCCACCAGAGCTCTCCCCCCTGAGCCTGCCCCAGTGATTACTTCAGGCCTATTGTTGAGCAACATCATTTTTTCTCACCTCCTCTATTCTTATATAAGCACCATTGCTTCAAAAATTCCTAATCCTCAATGAATGAAGGTTTCCAGAATGGGATAGGTTTTTCCTCGTCCCGTTCCTTCTTTTCAATAATTATTTCATGTATTGCTATTGCAATTAGTGGATGGATTGGTACATTCTCTATGTCTTTCCTCATTTTGGCTTCTTTTATTATTTTCTCTTCCTTCACCAAAACTTCCATTTTCTCTCACCTCCTTTTATACCCTATAAGCACAAAAGTGGGGAAAAATTGGGAAAGGATTTAATTTTGCTCAAAGTGTTGGGGGGATTTTTTCTAAGAAAACTTGAGAAGGGGAAATTTGGAGGTTATAAAAGTTGTGGTGGGTGTCCTGCGCGAAGCGCAGGACACCCACCACAACAACATCAACTCTCAGTTATCCTTTATTTTCTGACTTCTCCACCTTTTTATCGCGAGGCTTGAGTATTAACCATGCAATGAACAGCAAATACGGATGTTTACAGATAAATTCCTTAAACTCCATATCACCTTTTTCCTTTATCTCTTTCTGAAGCTCATCAAACAGTCTTTCAAGTTCTTTCCCCTCATTTGAAGGTCTGCCACGCTGGAATCGGGGTTTATAGACATCACCGCCGAGCCCATTCTTCTTTGAAGCTTTGTCACGAAGACTGCTTTGT
>JALWBK010000114.1 GCA_027037155.1 bacterium
CTCCGGTAGATCCTTCCTACGAGGAGATGGCCAGAATCGCCTGCAGAGCTGCTGTGAAGGCAGGTGATAGAAGCACAGAGATAGATGCTAAGACTGTGGCGCGCTTTCTTGAGGAAAGGGGAGAGGAGATCACTTGTCCCCACGGTAGGCCTGTGGTAGTGAGGTTGGATAGGAAGGATCTTGATCTGCTTTTTAAAAGGAGGAAGTGATGCCGGGAAGTGATCTATTAAAGGAGACTTTGAACATGTACTCTGAAATTTCCCTCATATACGTGGTCAACGCCTGCAAACACATTGTGAATGAAGGGATACCTGATAATCTTGAGGGAGTAATGGACAGGGTGGAGAAGTTAAAGTCGCTGGGAGAGCTTGTCAGCAGGGCCCTTGAGGCTATGTACACAGCTGAAGAGATGGATATGAGGGACTTTGGCGATATAGATGAGGGGCTTTAGGAGGGGACCATGAGGTTGACCCGCTACCACATGCCCACGCTGAAAGAGAAGCCTGCTGAGGCAGAGATCCCCAGCCATCAGTACCTGTTAAGGGCTGGTATGATAAGGAAGCTTGCCTCGGGTATCTACTCTTTTCTCCCTTTGGGCTGGAGGGTGGTGAAGAAGATCATCAACATAGTTAGGGAAGAGATGGATAGAGCGGGAGCTCTGGAGGTCTTTCTGCCCATAGTACAGCCTGCGGAGCTGTGGCAGGAGTCGGGCAGGTGGAACGTCTTTGGCAAGGAGCTTCTCAGGTTCAAGGACAGACACCAGAGGGACTTTTGCCTTGGCCCCACCCATGAGGAGGTTATTGTTGATCTGGTAAGGGGAGAGGTACGCTCTTACAAGCAGCTCCCGCTTAATCTTTACCAGATTCACACCAAGTTCAGAGACGAGGCTCGCCCCAGGTTTGGCATCATAAGGGCAAGGGAATTTATCATGAAAGATGCCTACTCCTTTGACAAAAGCTGGGAGGATTTGGAGGTTTCCTATCAGAAGATGTACGAGGCCTACTGCAGGATCTTCAAAAGGTGTGGGCTGGACTTTGTGGTGGTGGAGGCGGAAACGGGAGCCATTGGTGGTGATGTCTCCCACGAGTTCATGGTGTGGGCGGATACCGGTGAGGATGTGATAGTCTTTTGCGAGAAGTGTGGCTATGCGGCAAATAGAGAGAGGGCGAGCTTTGCCTTTGAAAAGTCACCTTCTGAAGAGGCTCCCAAGACCCCTGAGAAGGTACACACCCCTAATGTGAGGACCATAGAGGAGGTCAGCTCGTTCTTAGGGGTTGAGCCTTCGCGCTTGCTCAAATCCTTGGTTTACAGAACAAGCGCCGGTGAGTTCGTTCTCTTTTTAGTACCGGGGGACAGAGAGCTGAACGAGGCCAAGGCGGCAAGGGCCTTGGGAGTTGAGGCACTTGAGATGGCGTTGCCCCATGAGGTGCTTGAGATTGCAGGGGCTTCCGTGGGATTTGTAGGGCCCTGCAATTTGAAAAAGAGGGTTAAGATTGTGGCGGATAGAACCGTGGAAGGAAGGGTAAACTTCGTCTCCGGTGCTAACGAGGACGATTATCATGTGGTTAACATCACCCCCGGTAGGGATTTTGAGGTGGATCTGTATGCTGACGTAGTCTTTGCCGAAGAGGGGGATAGGTGTCCCAATTGTGGTGAATTGCTCAGGTTCTCCAGAGGCATTGAGGTGGGGCATATATTCAAGCTCGGCACCAAGTACAGCAGTGCCATGAATGCCACTTTTTTGAATGAGGACGGCAAGGAGAAGCCCTTTATAATGGGGTGCTATGGTATAGGGGTGACCCGTATAGCCGCGGCGGTGGTGGAGCAGAAGCACGATGAGAATGGCATAATTTGGCCCATAACTATAGCGCCCTTTGAGGTTTCCTTGGTTGCCACCAACATGAAGAATGAAACGGTGAGGGAGATTGCGGAGAACCTGTACGAGGCCTTTGTGGAAAGTGGAATAGAGGTGCTCTACGATGATCGTGACGAAAGGGCAGGCTTTAAGTTCAAGGATGCGGACCTTGTTGGTATACCCATTAGGGTTACGGTAGGCGAGAGGAGCGCTAAGCAGAACAAGGTGGAGGTGAAGCTGAGAAGGTCTCAGGATGTGGAGGTGCTCCCTGTGGAGAAGGTTTTGGATAGGGTGATGGAGCTGAGGCAGATGCTGTACAGAGAGCTTGAGCCATGAGGATAGAGCTTGCTCTTTTGTTGATGTTTTTGCTTACATCCTGTGTCTTCAGGAGTGGAAATTTGGAAGAGCGGCTTGAGAGCTGTCAAAAGAGGATAGAGGTGCTGGAGCAACGCCAGAAACTGGTGGAGGAGATGCTGGATGAAGCGCTGAGCAAGTGGAATACCGTAGAGGAGGCTGTCAATAGGCTGGAGAAATTTAGAGCTCGCATGGTGGACTTTAACAGAAGGTCGGAGCTGATGGAAGCTTACTCTGAAGCCTACTTGAGTTGGTATAGGGGAAATTACAGGGAAGCGGTGAGGAAACTTTCAAGTTTTGTTGCACGTTATAACGATAAGTATTTGGTGCAGCAGGCAAAACTCCTTTTGGCCGACTCTTACTGGCGGATTGGAAAGAAATCTTCCGCTTGTCAAGTCCTTGACTCCTTTGTTAAGAAATACAGAGACTCTCTTTTTTACTGTAGTGCCTATTACAAGGCCAAGGTTATTGGGTGTAGAAACGTAGAGGTGGATGGAAGGTGCAGCGGAAAGCGTTAGTGTGGATCATAGTTATTTTGCTCTTTTTTGCTGGTGTTTCCCACGCTGGAAAGCATCAGCGGTATGTGGTGAGGGAAGGGGATACACTCTGGACCATTTCTCAGCGCTTTTATGGTAGTCCCCTGTACTGGTACTTTGTTTGGGAGTCGAATAAGGATAAGGTGAAGAATCCCCACTGGATATATCCTGGCGAAGTCCTTTTGATCCCTCCCAGAGAAGAGGTGCTTGGGAAACCTGTTGTTAAAATGAAAAAACCTGAAAGGCCCCTTTTCACTTGGCAGATGCAGGTCTTCGTCCCATACATTACGCGCCATCTACCCAAAGAGTACGGGTATGTGTCCAAAGAGGCCTTTGATCCTGAAAAGACCCTCTACAGTAAATGGGATTATTTCAATGTAAGGCTGGTTGATGGTGCTGTAAATGTGGATGATACGCTGTTGGTGTACAGAGTTTTGGATAGGGATTTCCGGCATCCGTTGACGGACAGGTGGCAGGGTTATTTGGTTAAAAACGTGGCTGTTGCCAAGGTGGTGAAGGTGAAAGGTGGGATGGCTTTGGCTCAGGTGCTTG
>JALWBK010000115.1 GCA_027037155.1 bacterium
GTTAAGGAGGCTGAGGATGCTGGTATCCTCGGAGAGAACGCCCTCGGTTCTGGTTATGCCATTAAGATAACCGTTCACAGGGGTGCTGGAGCCTACGTGTGCGGTGAGGAGACGGCCCTTTTGAACTCCCTTGAGGGTAGAAGAGGTCATCCAAGGATAAGGCCTCCTTTCCCTGCGTCCAAGGGACTCTATCAGCATCCCACGGTTATCAACAACGTTGAGACGTTAGCGACGGTGCCCTTCATCGTAGAGAAAGGCGGGGACTGGTATGCCTCTTTGGGTACAGAGAAGAGCAAAGGAACTAAGCTCTTCTCCATCAGTGGACATGTGGAGAAGCCGGGGGTGTACGAGCTTGAGTTGGGTACTCCCTTTAAGGAGCTCATCTACGACATTGCTGGCGGTATGAGGGACGGCAGGAAGCTCAAGGCGGTTATCCCTGGTGGTTCCTCCACGCCCATGTTGAGGGGAGAGGAGATAGAAGGAGTGCTTTTGGACTACGAGTCCCTTCAGGCCGCTGGATCCATGCTGGGTTCAGGGGCGGTGATTGTGATGGATGATAACACCTGCATCGTAAAGGCGGTTTACAGGATGGCGAAGTTCTATGCCCATGAGTCCTGTGGTCAGTGTACGCCCTGTCGTGAGGGAACCCGCTGGATGGTTCAGATCCTGTCCCGGATAGTGGCTGGAAGGGGAAGGATGGAGGATTTGGACGTTCTCCTTTCCATGAAGGATATAATGGGCGGCAACTGCCTCTGTCCATTGGGCGATGCTGCCTTGGGACCGCTTATCAGTGGGATAACGAAGTTTAGAGAGGAATTTGAAGAGCATATAAAAACCGGAAGATGTCCCTTAGGAGGTTAACGGTTGAGCATGGTTAAGGTAACCATAGATGGGATAACTGTTGAGGTTCCTCCTGATGCAACCATTCTGCAGGCGGCGATGAAGGCGGGGGTGGATATCCCCTACTTCTGTTATCATCCCTTCTTAAAGCCTGCGGGCCTTTGTCGTATGTGCCTTGTTGAGGTGGAAGGAATGCCCAAGCTGGCTCCTGCCTGTGTGACACAGGTAAGGGACGGCATGGTGGTGAAGACCAATACCGAGAGGGTGAAGATAGCCCGAGAGGGTATCATTGAGTTTCAGCTTCTGCATCATCCCCTTGATTGTCCCATCTGCGATCAGGCGGGGGAGTGTGCGCTGCAGGATATAACCTTTAGGTACGGCAAGGCCACCAGCAGGTTTGTGGATGAGAAGGAGCTGTATCCCACAAAGTTCTACGGTCCGCTCATCGTTCACGAGCAGTCACGCTGTATCCTCTGTAAGAGGTGCGTAAGGTTCAGCACTGAGGTTATGGGTGGTACCGATTGGAATGTTTACTGGAGAGCAGCCCATTCCCTTATAGGTTCCTACGAGAACGATAAGGTTGCAAATTACTTTACCTCCAACCTTGTAGAGGTCTGTCCAGTTGGTGCTATCACCTCGCGGCTCTACAGGTACAAGACGAGAATATGGAAGTTGGAATTTACCAGGAGCGTGTGCGATCACTGTGAGCTGGGCTGTTCCCTTGATCTTGGAGTTAGGGAGAATCAGCTCTTCAAGGTGAAGCACAATATGGCGGATCCCACCCCTTGGATTTGTGATAAAGGGTATTACGCCTTTGACTTTGTGAATCATGCCGAGCGCATCCTCTACCCCTTAAAGAGGGAAGGGGAGAAGATGATCTCCGTTGAGCCCGAGGATGTAGTTTCTGAAGTGGCTGGTAGGTTGAAGGGCTACAAAGAGGGAGAGGTTGCCGTTCTTATATCTCCTTCCACGGTACTGGAGGATGCCGTTGCGGTGAAGGACTTTGCCTCTAAGATTGGGGCTTTGGTGGATTACAGGGTTTATGGCGAGGACTACGTTGCCCTTGACGGTGGAGTTCAGGGGCTTTCCGATATTGAAGCTGCTGGTAAGGTGTTAGTGGTGGCAGGTGATATAGGCGTCAGCCATCCTGTTCTTGCGCTACACTTGGCGTCTTTGAGGTTTTCCAAGGGATTGAAGGTGGCTGTGGTTAGCTCCAACGATACCTATTTAGGCGAGAGGGCCGATGCCTTTGCCATGGTACCTGCTGACAAGGAAGAGGCTGTAGTTGAGGCGCTTTTGACCGGCGAGATTCCCGATGCACTGGAGTTGGATGAGGCGGAGAAGGCGGTTCTTGCCGATATGCTCAACTCCGACAACCTCGTGGTGATTGTGGGTGTAAGAGCCAGTGGAGGATTGAGGAAGAGGGTTTATGAGGTTTGCAAAGATAGGAACTGGAAGGCACTCTTTCTTGATAGAGGCAGCAACGCCAAGGGCCTTGCGTCATTGGCTATTAGTACAAACACCACGGGAGAGCTCCTTGATAGAATAGCTGATGGCTCTGTGAAGGCGCTTGTTGTGGCAGGGGTGGATCTTTTCGCCACCTTTCCTGACTATTTGAAGGTGAAGAAGGCTCTTGAGAATTTGGAGCTTTTGGTGGTGGCAGATCTTTTCTTCCACGAGACTGCTGCCTATGCCGATTACTTCCTGCCTTTGGTGAGCTTTGCCGAGGATGCTGGTTCAGTGGTGGATCTCTTCTGGAGGGTGAGAAGAAGAAGGGAGGCCATGGAGCCCAAGGGCCAGAGCTCAACTGTTAGGAGGTGGCTCTCTCTCATAGGTGAGGCTATGGGCTATGAGATATGCTGTGGTACCGAGGATGTGAAGATAGAAAAGATCACTGAGCCTCGCTTTGAGGAAAAGAAGTTCCAGATTGAGAAGGGCAGGTTCGTTGCCCTTGTGGAGGAGGCCTTCTATAGATCCGCCCGCTACGCTGGTTGGTGCTCCAACTTCTCTGAGGTGGCTGAGGTGCCAAGGGCATACATCTCTGTGAAGGATGCTGGAAAGCTTGGGGTGAAGGATGGGGATAAGGTGATTGCCTTCAACCAGAGGGGCAGCTTTGAGTTTACCGCTATTTTGAGGGAAGGACAGCCCGAGGGCACTGTGGTGCTTGATGCGGGCTTTGACAGGTTCCCGGTGAACATACTGCTTTCCGGTGGCTGGATTACAGGTGTTGATTTAAAAAAGGCTTGAGGTGGTGTAATGGCTGTGCTGGTGGCAGTGACAATCGTTAAGCTTTTGGTCTTCTTCGGTATTTTGATGCTCTTTGTGGCCTATGGAACCCTCGCGGAGAGGAAGGTGGCAGGTCACATTCAGGATAGGCTGGGTCCCTATCACTGTGGACCCCATGGTATTCTTCAGCCTCTGGCAGACGGTTTAAAGCTCTTCTTTAAAGAGGAT
>JALWBK010000116.1:0-832 GCA_027037155.1 bacterium
GCACACGGGGGTGGATGTGCGGGATGGGTTGTTCAGTGTGGGGCTGGGGACGATACAGCCGCTTTCGGCGGATGTGTGGGCGGGAGGCGACCGCTACCTGGAGATTGCGGTGAATGGTCAGACTCTCAGTCCACGGGAGCCGATTCGCGCCGTGCCCTTTGCCCAGATGGCCTGGACTGTGCCGGATGGGAGCATCACCACAAACAAGATCGCCGATCGGGCCGTGACCGACATATGGTATGTGGCTCCCCGTTCAACTGCCAGGACTTCCAGTACGGCATGGGTTGATGTACAAGATACATTCATCGACTTCTTTCTCACGCACCCCGCAAAGGTCTTCTTCACTTACACGATGAACGTGCAGGCCGGTAAGGATGTAGGCTCGGATATTCTTGGTACTAGGTTGGCTGTGGACGGTATCCCTTATGCCTCTTCCGGTAACCAGTATCAACCGCACACTTCGGCGGCAGAGTGGGGGAATTCAGATGTGAACGGGAGTCTCGTCCTGCCTCTCAACGCTGGCTCGCATACCGTCACGTTGCAGTGGAGGACTGAGAAGGGGAATGTCACATGGTCGAGTGAACCTACCCAAATTGACGGCTACATGGGAGCGAGGACGATTACGGTGATAGCTTTCTATCGATGAAGGCCAATGCAGATACTCGTTGTGTGAACACATAGCGGGCGGCTTGGGCCCGCCACCAAGGCGGATCCAAGCGACTTCTCGAGTAAATAGAGGGAAAAGCAATGAATGGACACAAATGGATGTATTTGGCAGTGATGCCTGTATTACTATCTATAATTTTGTCTTTTTATAAAATAGAGCCAATAC
>JALWBK010000116.1:842-3287 GCA_027037155.1 bacterium
GCCAAATGCATCTCATCTGGTTGTCTCCGTACGCGATGGGGATATATGGGTTTTATACCCAAAGAAGGGTATCTCTTGGCAACTGACATTTGATGGCCTCAACTTCGATCCCAAAATATCTCCAGACGGGCGTGAAGTTGCCTATTTATCTATCCCTCAGGAATATATAGGCAGTGCACCAACCCCGTATGACATATGGGTCGCAGACATCGAAACAGGCATGAAATGGAAAATCACCTCTGAGCCTGCTATCAGGAGCAGCGTGGCTTGGAGCCCGGATGGAGAGTGGTTAGCATATACTGAAGGCACTTCACTAGTACTCAGTAAATCAGATGGGACAATAAAAAGAACACTCGCGAATAATGTTGCCCGAGACGGCATAAATCTCCCCTTGCCTGTGTGGTCGTCTGATGGACAGTCGATCGCATGTCCGGTGATGGTTAATGGACATCGTGAATTGTGGTTCTTTAACGTGGAAGGACAGAGGGTTGACAATACAGACAATGAAATAGAACAATCAACTCCACAACCATACCATGAAGCGTTATTTCCCAATCTTTTTGCAGTCGACCTGTCAGTTCCTTACCGTTATCAAGGTGAATCTGATAGCGGACCTTGTAAGTATGACAACTGTGGTCCTACTACCGTGGCAATCGCAATACAATATGCAAAAAATGAATGGGTGAGTATCAGCGATATTCGTCGATACATCAGTGGATCTAAATGTGGTAGCGTGAATAGATCCCAACTGCGTAATGCCTTGAACCACTGGGGGGTACGTAACAGGCTCATCAATGGCATGAGCGCTGTTAGAGATGCTATCAACAGAGGACATATAGTTATTGTGCCCGTCGTAATGGGGTATATACCTGAGGGGTCAGATTATATGAAAAGTTATACTTCACCATCCAATCATTATAATCGTTATGACAAATACGTAGGAGGACATTTCGTTGTCGCAAAAGGCATTTCACAGGATGGCAAGTGGGTAATTGTGCACGATCCGAATGTTTTTCACACACGTGGACACTACTGGTATTCAGGAAATATTCCAAAAGGTAAAAGCAGGTATTATAGTTACTCGGCGTTTGCTGCAGCATTTGCTAATAACAGCAACATAGCTATCGAGATTTTGGATGTAGCTGATCTGGTGGCTCCATCAACCTCGCACTTTCTTCGCGGCGTCAGTGGCGGGCACGGTTGGTACCGTTCTCCTGTTACTGTCACTGTAACTGCCACCGATAACCCTGGTGGCTCCGGCGTCAAACTCATCCAATATCGACTTAACAACGGGAACTGGCAATCCGTGAATGGCTCCTCCGCCTCCTTTACTGTGTTTAACGATGGTTCCTACACTTTGCACTACAGAGCGCAAGACAATGCCGGCAACTGGGAAGCCACTCATCAAACCTGGTTTGGTATTGACACTGTCTCACCTGCACTCGCTATGCAGATTGCCAGCGGTGATACTGCCCACCAATCCACTGTCATGCTCGACATCTCCGCCACCGACGCTGGCAGCGGCGTCGCCGAGATGCGGGTTTCCAACAACGCTATTTTCTGGTCGGATTGGCAGCCTTACGCCAGTCGGATCCTCTGGACACTACCCGCGTTAGATCAGCACACGCTCAACGTCTACGTCCAGGTGCGGGACCACGTCGGTAACGAATCGCCGATCGTCAGTGACATGGTGACGCTGGACCTCTACGCCCTCGCCCCTCACTCTACTAACTACCGTCTTTGCAACGATGTCTTGAACTCCGGGGGCACGATAGGGCTGGTTTCAGCCAATTATATTCTCAACTCCTCCTTTGGTCAGCCGCTGGTGGAACACGGCGACATTCTGGGGTTGTCCGGCTGCCGTCCTATCGCCCGGCCAACTCGCGAACCACCATCCCGCATCCTCTCCGTCGCTGCCGCCGGGGGAAACCGGCTTACTGCGACGGGCTACCGGCTCATCGGTTCGTTCGGTCAGCCATTGGCGACCGGCGCATTGGCCCATATCGGTGGTAATTACCGACTCTCTTCTGGCTTCTACGCTTATTGGCCATCTGTAGGAAACATTCCTACCCAGCCCTGGCGCGGACAGGTTGCCTTACAAGGACATGGTCCGGCAGGGGGCAGCCGATGGGCCCAATATCCCCTTACATTGCGAGTATTCGCTGCCGGAGCCTCCACACCGCTGCGAACGGAAAGCCTGACCCTGGATGCAAACGGGGTATTCACGGCCTCTGTTCTCAGCGGAGGGGTGTATGACCTGGAGGTGGAAGGACCGCATTCGCTCTGCAACCGACGGGAGAGGGTTCAGTTCCCCTTCAGCGGCGTGGTGGACATGGGACTGTTGCGAGAAGGGGATGCCAATGACGACGAGAAAGTGGACATTCTCGACTTCTCGCTGCTGGCGAGTGTATTCGGCAGTCGCTCTGGAGATGGGCGGTATAGGGA
>JALWBK010000117.1 GCA_027037155.1 bacterium
ACCCGTACCAAAGACATCGTGCTCGCTCTCTTCCCTCTTGGGAAATCCCGAAATCCCGCCCCTTTGCCTCAACCAAGCAAATTTCCTTTTCCTCCCGGTGAGAATCTTGTGAACGTAACACTGATGCCCCACATCCCAAACGATTTTATCCCTTGGCGAATCAAACACGTAGTGAAGGGCTATGGTCAGCTCCACCACACCTAAAGAAGGGGCAAGATGCCCTCCCGTTCTGGACACCACACGGAGGATGTAAGACCTTATCTCCTCCGCAAGCTGCTCCAGCTCCCTCAAAGAGAGCTTCTTCAGTTGAGCAGGATCATCAATCTTTAAAAGTACCGAGTCCTTTACCTCTCTCTCTCCAATATATAGTCGGCTAAGTCCTTCAGCATCCAGCATCTTTCATCCTCAAAGATAGATAACGCCCTTTTTGCCTCCTCTATTAACTCTTTAGCCCTCTTTCTTGACTCATCAATTCCAACAACGGCGGGATAGGTGCACTTGCTCTTTTGTCTGTCCCGCTTCACCGGCTTTCCAAGCTTCTTCTCATCTCCTATCTCGCCCAGTATGTCATCCACTATCTGAAAGGCAAGCCCTATCTTCTTACCGTATTCGGAGAGAACCTCAATCTCCCTGTATCCTCCTCCAGCAAGCAACGCCCCCACCCGCAGAGAAACCTCTATCATCTTGCCTGTCTTGTGGCTGTGTATGTAGTTCACCTTCTCTAAAGTGGGACTCTCATCACCTTCTCCTTCAATATCCGCCACCTGACCACCCACCATCCCTTTAGAACCACCGGCTTTGGCAATTTCGTTTACGGCAAGTACAATACGAGGAAGACTGGGATCTGGATAGCGCGAGACATCAGACATGGCCTCAAAAGCCATGGTGAGTAGAGCATCACCAGCAAGAACCGCCAGCGCCTCGCCAAAGACTTTGTGAACCGTGGGCTTTCCCCGCCTGAAATCGTCATCATCCATACAGGGTAGATCATCGTGGATGAGCGAGTAGGTGTGTATCATCTCAATGGCACCTGCCACAGGCAAAACATCCTCGGCCCTTCCCCCCACCATCTCCGCTGCAGCTATACAGAGAACGGGTCTTATCCTCTTGCCACCTGGGAAAAGAGCGTAGCGAATGGCCCTGTGCAGGTTCTCAGGTGGTGTGTCCTCCGATGGAACAAAGTTGTCAAGCCAGCGGTCAACCAGCCTTCTCTTTTCGTCTATATACGCAAAGAGCCTGCCAAAGCGCTCCATCAAAGCTCCTCGTCAAAGGGTTCCGTTCTGTAAGATTCTCCGTCTCTCACAAGGATCTCTACCTTTCTTTCTGCCTCCTCAAGCATCTTTTCACAGGTCTTCACCAGCTTCATCCCCTCTTCAAAGAGGGCAATGCTCTCCTCTAAATCAAGCTCTCCAGACTCCAAGCGTTTTACAATCTCCTCTATTCTCGCAAGGGCCTCTTCAAACTTCACTTTCTCAACCCCGACTTACCAAATCTTCTGCGCAACTCTTCATACACTTGATAGGGTGCTATGTCAAAGTAAGCAAGGGCAACCAAGGTGTGGAAGAAAAGATCGGCCACTTCGTACACTATCTCGTCTTTGTCTCCGTTCTTACACCCAATAACCACCTCTGTGGCCTCTTCACCCACCTTCTTGAGTATCTTGTCAAGGCCCTTTCTGAACAGAAGCGCCGTGTATGAATCCTCCCGTTCGGGATGCGCCTTCCTCTCTAAAATCACCTCGTAAACCCTCTCAAGGATGGAACAGCCGCCTCCGTAAAGCTCCTTCTCCTGTACAGGCTCAACCTCTTTCCCTTCAAAAGAGGTGAAGAAGCAGCTCTTATGACCCGTGTGGCATGCCGGTCCCTTGGGTTCAACCTTCAAAAGAACCGCATCCCTGTCGCAGTCAACAAGTATCTCCTTCACCTCCATAACATTGCCCGACTCCTCCCCTTTCATCCATATCCTCTGCCTCTTACGGGAGTAGAAGTGAGCTCTACCGGTAGCAAGCGTTCTCTCAAGGGCCTCACGGTTCATATAGGCAAGCATCAGCACTTCACCGGTTGCAGCATCCTGCACCACTGCAGGCACCAAACCCTTCTCGTCCCACACAATATCCATCTCCAACCTCCATCCCTAAAAGGGACCCAGCCAAGTTGAAGGCAAGGGTTCCTCAGGAGTCATGAGAATATAACCTGCCAACTCGTTTGACAACCTCAGCTTGTCCTCTGGCAGATTTGCCTTTATGGGAATCAGATTGGAAACATGGTTAGAGCGAAAGACCGTCTCAACCTCTATGTTTTCCACAAAAAGTAGCATCTCCTTCATTATCTGCCTCTGGGTGGGGACCTTAAATATACCCCTCTGCGCCTGCCAGTGAAGCACCGTTTTGGGAATCAGCATCAGTGTCAGTGCAGCGGTATAATGTGGCACCGCTTCATTCACCACCTTTGCAGATTCTAAAGCGTGCTCTTCCCACCAATCTCTGCCACCAAGCCCAAGGATAAAGGTGGTTGATACCGTAAAGCCAGCCTCCTTAGCCTTTACGAGAGCTTCCACAATCTGCCTTTGATTTACACCCTTTTTAACAAACTCCAACACCCTATCGCTACCACTTTCAACTCCAACATAGAGTATCTTAAGCCCCGCCTCTCTTATGTCCCTTAGCTCATCGGGACTTTTCTCCAAAAGGTTCTGTGGAGTAGCGTAGGTACCCACCCTTTCAAGCCTTGGGAAGCCCCTGTAAAGTTCCCCAAGCACCCTCAACATGTAATCAGTAGGGACACACAAGGGATCGCCATCGGCAAGAAAGACCCTTCTCACAAAGGGATACTCTTTAGAAGCCCACCTTATCTCCTCTATCACCTCCTCAAGAGGGCGGATCCTAAACCTCTTCATCTTGTACATGCCGCAAAAGGTACACCTGTTGTAAGAACAACCCAACGTTATTTGGAAGATGAGAGACTTGGCCTCACTGGGTGGTCTGAAAACCGGTTCCTCGTAGCGGATCATTCCTCCATCCTCCTTATTAGCTTAACCCCCACGTAGGAAAAGAGCGCCACAGGAAGGAAGGCAGACAAAAGTGGAGGCATCCAACCACTCCTCCCCGCAAAAGTAAAGCCATAAAAGACCCCTATAAACAAAACCGCAAGCCCCACCCCCTTGATGAAAGAAAAAACCACCTGTCCCTTCCTTGGCAGAATAACTCCAACGGGAAAGGCAAGAAGTACCATAACGAATGCAGCCAAGGAGAGGAAGATCCTGCTGAACAGTTCAACGCTGTAC
>JALWBK010000118.1 GCA_027037155.1 bacterium
TCAATCTCGTCTATGGGGATATGGCCAGGTCCCTCCACCATGGTCTGAACGCCACTTTCTCTGGCAATATCGGCGAGCTCACAGTTGATGATAAGTTCCTGAATCTGCGCCCTGTCGTTTGAGTCGTGGACAGCGCCGGAACGCATACCGTTTCCCAAACTGAGCACGACATCCCTCTTTTTCAAGATAGAGACCACCCTGTCAAACTCCTCGTAATAGGGATTATCCATACCATTATACTCCATCCACGCTACGAGAAAGGCTCCTCCCCTGCTCACAAGTCCCCCGTAGCGGTATCCCTGCCTCTTCAGCCTCTCCACAGAGAGCCTGTTTATACCACAGTGCACAGCCATGAAGTCCACGCCATCTTCCGCCTGCTTCTCCAACACCTCAAAGAAGAGCTCCTTAGGAGCCTTCACAATGGCTCCGTACCTTTTGATGGCTTCAGCAGCCACCTGATAAAGAGGCACCGTCCCCACAGGCAGAGAGACCGTGCTAAGTATCCTCCTTCTTATCTCATCAAGGTCGCCTCCTGTGGAAAGCTCCATAAGCGTATCGGCACCTTCCTGCTCCGCTATCCTCGCCTTCTCCTCCTCCATGTCAAAGTCCACTATATCCGTTGAAGTGCCTATGCTGGCGTTCACTTTGGTTCTAAGGCCTTCCCCAATGCCCAGGGGATTTGGATTCCTAAGGGTGTTACCCATAATAACCACCTTGCCCTCGGCTATACGCTTACAGAGCAGCTCAGGAGAAATGCCCTCGTTTTTGGCCACCTCTTTCATCCTGTCGGTGATAATCCCCCTCTTAGCCGCCTCAAGCTGGGTCATTCCTTCCTCCTTACCTGTATTCGTAATCCCTTGACACCAACCACCTCCACTTCATCTCCCCTCTTTATATCCTCAAGAGCCTCTGCCTTCCACCGCTCACCGTGCACAAAAACCCACCCTACCTTACCCTCAGGTATATCCTCCTTGGCCGTTCCCACCTCGCCTATTAACCCCTCTGCACCAGAAACGGGAGGTCTCTTCAAAGCCTTAAGCCCCGCAGCAACTATCACCAAAAAGAAGAGGGCTGTTACCACAGTAACCGCTAATATCAAAGCGCCGCCTGGCTTCATGGTATCCGGCACCTTATCAAAAAGCATAATAGAACCCAAAAGGAAGGAAGCTATTCCCCCAAAGCCAAGAAGACCATGGGACTGTACTTTCACCTCCAAAAGGAAAAGAATAAAGGCAAAGACGATGAGGGCAAATCCCGCGTAATTTAAGGGCAAAACGTGAAGAGAATAGAAGCCAAGCACTATCATAAGAAAGCCCACTATACCCGGGAAAATAAGCCCAGGATTGGAGAGCTCAAAAATCAGCCCATAAAAGCCAAGCACAAGCATCAGGTATGCCACCGTAGGATGGGAGAGAACCAGAAGGAACTTCTCTTTAAAGTTGGGCTCAACAAGAATAAAGGTTTCGTTTTTGGATATACCAAGTCTTTTGCTAAGCTTAGCAAGCAACTCGGATCTGTCCTTTGCAATAAAGTCTATCAAGCCCTTTTTCAACATCTCCTTCTCGGTGAGGCTTTTGCTCTCCCTCACCATCTTGTCCAAAAAGGGATTGTAACGTCCCCGCTGGCTGGCGATGTTTTTCAAAAAGGCCACCGCATCGTTGGTAACCTTCTCCTGCATGGTCTTGCCTAATTTCTGCCCAAAGCTTACAGGATGGGCAGCTCCCGCGTGGGTTCCAGGAGCCATAGCCGCAACGGTACCAGCCTCTAATACAAAGAGCCCTGCAGAAGCCGCCCTGGCACCAGTCGGAGCCACGTAGGTAACGACGGGCACCTTTGAATTCAAAATTCTCTTTACCAACACCCTGGTGGACTCAAGCAAACCACCGGGGGTATCAATCTCTATCAAAAGCAAAGAACCTTCTCTTTCAGCCTTGTTCAGCACCCTGAGCACATATGAGACCATAGGTGGGTTTATCACACCGTTGATTTTCGCAACGTAAATGGCCGAAAAGGCGACAGAATCAATCAATAAAAATGATAGAGCCAGAAACAGAGCCCTCTTTAACTTCCAATATACCAAAACTCCTCCTCGGAGTGTAAAAGGTGTCTGTGGGAGATCCAGGGTTAAAGAGTAGCACCCCTTCTCGTCTCATGTTACAGGGTCTGTGAGAGTGACCAAAGAGTATCACATCTACGCCTTTAGACGCATAACTCTGGTATATCCGATCCGGCAAGCTCTGGGCATCTCCCCATCCATGAGTCACAAGGAATTTAACCCCCTCAACCTCAAAGGTTTCCACATCGGGATAGTTATTCCGTACCGAAGGCCTATCCATATTACCACAGACGGCCTTTACAGGAGCAATCTCCATCAGGTCAAAAATTACAGTTTCCTCCACAATGTCCCCGCAGTGTACTATAAGGGAAACACCCTCCCTTTTGAAGGTACCAATCACAACCTCAGGTATAGACTCAGCAACTACAGGTATGTGGGTATCGGAAAGAACCCCTATCTTCATGCCCCGCCGTTTATTGCCTCTTTAAGCTCTTTCCCAGGTTTAAAACATGGCACCCTTTTAGGTGGAACCTGTACCCTCTCACCGGTTCTGGGATTTCTGCCCATCCTGGCCCTCTTTTCCCTCATTTTAAATACTCCAAAACCCCTCAGTTCCACCCTCTCTCCCCTGTCCAATGCCTCACTTATAGACTCAAAAAAGGTATTAACGGCAATCTCCGCCTCTTTTCTGGTGATACCACAGTTCTTAGCTATTCTCTCCACCAGATCCATCTTGGTCATAACAACTCCCCCCGTAACAGTTCTGCCTTTATGTCCCTCACAAAAGAGAGGGTCTCCTCCTTCAAGCGCTCCCAAAATCCTTTCTTCCTTTTGAAGACCACTGTGGGAAGAGACTCTTTGTAGCCCAAATCCTTGGACAACACCTCTACCACCTGCCAGTAGGGCTTAACCCCGTCAATAAGCCCAAGCTTCACCGCCTCGTTACCGGTAAACACCCTACCATCAGCTACAGCCTTCACCTTTTCCAAAGATAACCCCCTGGCAGCGGCCACATCTTTAACGAACTGGGTGTGTATGTCTTTCAAAAGTGATTCAATATACTTCCTCTCCTCAGGTGTCATCTCCCTGAAAGGTGAGCCAGTATCCTTAAAGCGCCCGCTTTTCACCACAACCGCTGAGATACCTAACTTGGAAAGGAGCTCCTTTATTTGAGTCACCGTAAAAATAACACCTATGCTGCCAACGAGGCTTC
>JALWBK010000119.1:0-1811 GCA_027037155.1 bacterium
CGGTCTTACCGCTCTGCATGACTATGACCTTGGCGCCGAGCTTTATTGCAACGTCCGCAACGGCTCTCGCAACGCGGAAGTGCCTGGTGTAGTAGATGTGGTCGCGCAGGTTCACGGAAGTGGGCATCCGGATGGTGTAGTCGATTCCAACGCCCCTCAGGGTCGTCTCTATTCCCCTCAGCTTCTTCTCCACGACGTTCCCATTCATTATGAGGCCAAGGGTGTGCGGAAATATCGACACAAAGTCGTAGTTCTTGATTTTCACGTCCGCCAGCACCGATGCCAGCGTTTTGTCCTTGGTGACGAAGTGCGGGTAGATTGTCACTCCAATCTCCATACTACCACCTGAGAAGAATGGGCCCACGATGTATAAAAGCTTACCGAGGGGCATCTTTAAAAGAGAACCCGAAAAGTATGGGTGGGTGGAAGGATGAGGGAGGACATGTGGAAGTACGTTGCGCTCATTCTCGTTCTAATGCTCGCCGCATCAACGGTTTCGGCCGTGCTCCTCTACATGCAGAACAGCGCGCTCCAGATACCTCCTAAGACGGGCGGAGTGGTTGAAACCTCAACCGGGGGCAACTGCTCGGCTTCTGAATACGAAAGCCAGCTGAGGGAACTCCAGGAGAGGGTGGAGTTCCTGAAGAGCCAGCTCAGGGCCAAAAACGCTCCTCCTGGAAACGGGACGATAGCCATAGTGCCCGTCTTCGGCATCATCGACGGCTACACAGCATTGAACCTCGTTCCCCTTCTCAGGGATATAGCAAAGAACGACTCAATAGGGGGAGTCCTCCTCTGGATAGAGAGTCCCGGCGGAGAGGTAGGGCCTGTGATTGAGATATACCGGGAGGTAAGCAAGCTCAACATGATAAAGCCCGTTGTTGCTTATACCGGCGGGTTGGCAGCCTCCGGAGGGTACTACATAGCGGTCGGAGCCGATAAGATAGTGGCGGCGCCCCTGGCCGAGGTCGGGAGCATAGGGGTTCTCTACGTCCACTACGACATGGAGAAGAACTACGAGATGAACGGGGTAAAGGTGGAGGTCTTCAAGACGGGTCCGCACAAGGACATGGGGGCCGAGTGGAGGGCCCTCACTCCGGAGGAGAAGGAGGAGATAACGAGGATGATAGGCACGTACTTCAACGCCTTCCTGAGCGCGGTAGCGACCGGCAGGAACATGAGCGTGGAGGAAGTCAGAGAGTTCGCCACCGGAGAGACGTGGTTCGCCGAGAACGTTATGGGGAGGTTAATCGATGAGACTGGAGACATGGACGGGGCCCTAAGACTTCTGGAGGGACTGGCAAACCTTACAAACCCCAAGGTGGTAATATTCAGGGGAAGGCAAGCATCAAGCTTTGGCATCTATGGAAGCACCGCCCTCTACCTTGATCCGCGCTATCTTAGTCCCTACGTGAAGGGGTGATAGTGATGATGTGTGAGGAGAAGCTCGAAGTGTTTGAAAACGGGTTCAGGGACGACAGGTTCCACATCGAAATCCGCGCCTATGGAAGGGACGCAAGAAGGCTTCTCCTCGCGGTAATCAGGAAGCTCTACCTTCCAGACTACGGAGAGGAGTACGTGTACCCCTTCGAATGCGCCAAGGAGTTCTGGGGAATCTACATGGACGCCGGGGACATCACTGAGAGCGAGTTCAGGCCCAGTCCAATAAAGTTCCTGAACCAGAGCGTCAGGAACAGGCTCGCCAAGGCCCTCGAGAGCATCAACGCGCCCGCTGATGTGAAGGAGAACATAGAACTCGAAGGTTCTGAGATACACAAGTTCAAGAAAGGCTTATTAGCCATTGGGAAGAA